>NZ_JAAHHU010000380.1:0-4084 GCF_010672095.1 Moorena sp. SIO3I6
AATTCTATGCCTGACCTTTACCAATCGAGCTGCCAAGGAAATGAGCGGGCGGTTATCTCAGTATTGTCCAGAACAACTACAACACCTAACAATTAAGACTTTTCATGGTTTGTGTGCCTCCATACTACTCATGGAAGCTCGTCAGATTGGACTGCCAACAGATTTCGTGATTTATGACGATAATGATTGTCTCGAATTGGTTAAGGAAGTTTTCCATGTATTGAAAGATAGAGATGCCCAGCAGTTGTTTTCTAGCTTAGTTAAGTGCAAAATTCAGGCTGAAAACTATCAATTATCTCTAGATAATCTGGTTAAAAATCTATATGCCCCATTAGGTAATAACTACGCTCAAGGTGCTGCTCAGTATCAAACTATCCTTCAAAATCGTCATGCCTTAGACTTTGCGGATCTGATATTTTATGTTCGTCTCATGGTACACCATGAACCAGAGATTAGCCAACGTTGGGCAGATAAGTTTGATTTTGTTCAAGTTGACGAAGTTCAAGACACCCATCTGTCAGAGTATGGTATTGTCAAGCACTTGGCTGCCAACAGTGGTAATTTAGGGATGATTGGAGATTTAGATCAGACTATTTATGAATGGCGAGGCTCTGAACCAGAGAAGGTAGTTAAACAATTTTATCATGATTTCAATCCTACAACTTATTCTTTAACCAGGAACTATCGAGCAACAAAAGTCCTGCTTAATGCTGCTTCTGGATTTGCCGATTCCTTTGAAAATCGACAAACAAACATTACACCAGCGCCTGAGTGTAAAGATGGTGAGTTAATTCAATTCCATTTAGCAAATAATGAGTGGAAAGAAGCAGAGTGGATTGGTGAACAAATCCAGCAACTAGCAAGTAAGCAAAAGGATTTTGTTTACAGTCGAGTAGCAGTTCTTGCTCGTAACCATAAACGCACAGAGATTATCAGTCAGATATTGGAACCCATGGGTATTCCTTGTATTACAGTTG
Source organism: Moorena sp. SIO3I6 (assembly GCF_010672095.1). NCBI lineage: Bacteria > Bacillati > Cyanobacteriota > Cyanophyceae > Coleofasciculales > Coleofasciculaceae > Moorena > Moorena sp. SIO3I6. The sequence continues at coordinate 978 of NZ_JAAHHU010000380.1, forward strand.
AGCGATTCCAATTTTTCATGCGACAGGAAGTCAAAGATGCTCTTGCTTACCTACGTCTGATTATAAATCCTTTTGATGCAGGGGCAATGCGTCGGATGTTGCTACGTCCAAGTCGTGGAATTGGTGATGGGACGATTAAAGCTGTTATTGAAGAAGGCAAAAATTGTGGTTTTAGTTTAACTGACATGGTATCAAGCCGCACATTTACAGATGGAGATCCTTTTAGTGAACTTTTAAGGGCTTATTCATCTGGAGTCGTAACAGTTTTTGACGTGGAAACAACAGGGTTTTCAGTGAGTCAAGATCAAGTGGTGGAAATTGCAGCAATTCGTCTAGTTGATGGGAAACCACAAGCTAGATTTCACGCTTATATTACTAATACCGTTAGCGTTGGTGACTCGGAAAGAATACACGGACATAGCGATCGCTTCTTGGCAGAAAATGGTAGAAATGCTAAGGATGTATTTGGTGAATTCTTCAAGTTTATCGGGGATTCTCTGCTAGTTGGACACAATGTGGGCTTTGATATTAAGATGGTGGCAGCTCAAGCTCAAAAAGCTGGTGTTAGTTATCCAAAAAAGCTGCAATGGGAGGACACCCTAGAACTAGCGAATCGTTTCATTGAATCTGAACGCTACAGTTTGGAAGTTTTGGCAGAGCATCTCAATCTTACCCACCTACCTAGCCATAAGGCAATGGATGATGTGGAAACGACGATTGATTTGTTGGCGCTACTCATACCTTTGGTGGAACTAAGAGCGGATTATCGTCAAGCTTTAGTGTACCGTTATGGTGAGGTATTTGAAGGACTTGCTGAACAGATAGAGCACTGGCGCGATGTCAGCCAATCATTAAGACCTTCAGATTTGCTGGATAAATTATTGGTAGAATCTGGACTATACAATTATTATAAATCTGAAAAGAAACGCCTGCAAAATATCCACAATCTTTTACGGTTTTTCCAAGCACAGGACGATCTGAATTTGCACCCTGATACAGCTTTACGTAGCATTCTTGAATTTACCGCTCTTGCTAAAAACTTAGATCGAGTTTCTCAAGACAATAATCAAGTTCCAATTATCACAGTTCATCAATCCAAAGGTTTAGAGTTTGACAGTATTTTCATAGCCGGTGCTGTTCAAGATGAATTCCCTAGTTATTTTAGTATTCGCGATAATAATCTTGAAGAAGAAAGGCGGTTATTTTATGTAGCTATGACTAGGGCAAAACAGAGGTTATTTATATCAGCTTATTCCCAAGATGCCAGCGGTTTTTCAAAAAAAATTAGTAACTTTATTAATCAAATACCAAAGGAGTGCATTCAGTGACTGAACAACCACCTACATATCGCCGTTTTCATCCTATTATTGCAGATGCTTACACTGCTGTACATGAGTGGCTTGATGGTATTGAGCTAGCCAAGGGATACAAATCAATAGATCCTCGTGGAAACTCGCAAAAGATACTACAAGGAGAAGATCTAAAGAGTGTGGCTTTTCAGTATTACTCTCTTTTCCCAACACACTACTTTAAAGCTGCACACATTTTAGAAAATGTGATTGGAGAAGACAGATTAATAAGCTGGCTTAGGCATAAGCAAAGATTGTGCATTCTAGATATTGGATGTGGTGCTGGAGCCGGTACTGCTGCTTGTATCGAAGCAATACTTACCCTGAAAGAACAAGATAAAATTCCAAATGATGTCAAAATTTTTGCTATTGGTGTAGATCCAAATAAATTCTCAGTTCTTCTTTACAAACAACTCATGCAGAAATGTCAATCTTATACTTTAGAGACAATAGGGCTTGATTTTAAATGTGTTCAAAGTGGATTTACAGAAGCTACTCTTGGGATTATCCAAAATCTGAAAGAAGAACTCGAGATCTTAAAATTACCTTGTATTTCAAATATTTTAACAATTCAATTAAATGTTATTTCTCCACTAAGCCAAGTTTTCAGAAACCAAGAATCTGATTATAATGCCTTGCTGGATATAGATCCTGAAATGGGCAAGTTTATTACAGATATTCCTGAGAAATTTGGTAATGCTGAGGCTCAGGCTTATAAGGAAATAATTGAGGATGTTCCAGTTGATACAATGCATGTTTTAACTATTGCAACTCAAAATATTAAAAAATATGTTCAAAGAAATACTGATAGTGAAATAACTTTGGAAGAACGAGTTAGAGAAATGGCATGTACTTTTAGAGTAAGTATAGGAAAGCGTCATACAGTTGAACAAATATATAACGCTAATAACGAAATATATTTTATTAATCCTAAAAGTGGCTATTGGAGAGATGATAAAGGCATCATAGAGTATAAAACAAAATCATTCTATGCTGATTTTCAGACAATATCGAGTGCAGATAGAGCAGAAGATAAAGATTGGAATGAAGTTATAAGTCTTGATAATCTCAACTTAGCCTGGGCCAGGGCACGTCACAATCTATTATCGGAGTCTTTATATGATGAGACTGAATTGCGTCTTTTTGAAACTAATTTAGATTCAAATATTGCCAAATTACAAGAACAATTATGTGCTTATGCTAGTGATGTTGCATTAGTAGATCAAACCATCTCTTATAAATTGCCTAAGAATGTAGAAAAGACTCGTCCAAAAGGACTTTCACGTATTGAAGAAGAAATTTTATCCGTCGCCATTATTCAGAAATTAGGTTACAAGTCATCTCAAATGAGACCTAGGAGCTATGCCTACAGAATCTCTGGTAAACAAGGAGATACAGAATATCTTTATGAATATTATCCTCAAGCTTATCGTGATTACCTTAAAAAAGCACGTGATAGTGCTGACAAATATCGTAATGGGGCAATTTTAAGAGTAGACATTGAATCATTTTATACAAAAATTCTTCAAGATCAGCTTTGTGATGAACTTTATGGGGAATTAACAGAAAGCAAACGGGTACGTTGGCTGATTAAGTTATTACTTTCTAAAACTATTGATGAACATGAATTAGCTCAGGGTATTACTCAGGGAAATATTGGTTCGGCCTTTTATGCAAATATTTATTTAACTTCAGTGGATATCAAATTTGGCAGTTCTAATGAATGGAGAGTTGAACTACATCGTTATGTAGATGATA
>NZ_JAAHHU010000381.1:0-4081 GCF_010672095.1 Moorena sp. SIO3I6
TTCTGCAATCGTGCCAAAGTTGGACAACGAGTTATCACAGTTTGGGGTTACGTTCCCGTCTAGAAGCATCAGTGGTACAAGTGACCAATGTATCTAAACTGGAACGGTGCTACAATGCTGCCCAAGTATTAGGCGATCGCTTAAATGCTTGGCTATCCTCAGAGCCATTTCGACCGATTAAGGAGAAATTACTCGAACAACTATTACCCTCGGATGAAATTCGTCTCATTATTCAAACCGAGAACAGTTGTTTACGGCGACTGCCCTGGCATCTGTGGGATTTTTGGGAACGCTATTCCAAGGCAGAAATTGCTTTAAGTGCCTTAAAGTTTGAACCAGTCACTCTAAATCCCAAGCCCCACGCCAAGGTGAGAATTTTAGCAATTATTGGCAATAGTTTTGGTATTGATACCGAAGCAGATCAGAAGTTGCTAGAGGAATTACCTGATGCTCAGATCAAGTTTCTCATAGAACCCAAGCGCCAGCAAGTCCATGAAGCCCTTTGGGAGCAATGCTGGGATATCCTCTTTTTTGCTGGTCATAGTTCCAGTCAAAACAATGATGAAACGGGTCACATTTATATTAATAAAACCGATAGTTTAACCATTAATCAGTTAAAGTTTGGCTTAAAAAGAGCAATTGGAAAAGGCTTAAAAATAGCGATTTTTAATTCTTGTGATGGCTTGGGTTTAGCCTCAAATCTGGCTAATTTACAGATTCCCCAAATTGTTGTGATGCGAGAACCGGTACCTGACCGGGTTTCACAGGAATTTTTGAAATATTTTTTAACCGCTTTTGCTCGGGGGCAGTCCTTCTATTTAGCAGTGCGGGAAGCTAGGGAACGATTACAAGGGATAGAAGATGAGTTTCCTTGTGCAACTTGGTTACCGATAATTTGTCAGAATCCCGCCGCCCCGCCACCGACTTGGAAAGGGTTGATAGATAACCCTGTCCCACCTCCACCTATACCTCCACCTCCACCTCCACCTGTACGTCCTAAGCTGAGCTTGCTCCAGGTATTAGTGAGCAGTTTAGTAATTACATGCTTCTTGATAGTTATACAGCAGCTCAGTTTACTCCAAGGTTTGGAATTGAAAGCCTTCGACCACCTGATTAATAGAAGACCAGCGGAGTTTCCTGATTCCCGTATTATAGTGGTAGAGGTTACTGAAGAAGATATTAAAGCTCAGCAGTCGGATTTAAGACCAGGTACCTCCTTATCAGACCGATCACTCAAACAACTATTAGAAATACTTAATTCCTCTCAAGCCAAAGTAATTGGCCTAGATATTCATCGTGATTTTCCTGTAGCCCCAGACTACCAAGATTTGGGAACGCTCCTAGAGCAAACCGAGAATTTAGTTACGGTCTGCAAAGCCAGTAACGAAGAGGATCAAGGAATTTCACCGCCCCCAGAAGTTCCGAAACAAAACTTGGCCTTTAGTGATGTTGTAGGTGACCCAGACGGGGTGATCCGTCGCCATCTGTTGGCCTTTAACCCTGATCCCACATCAGTTTGTAGTGCTTCCTATGCTCTGAGTACCCAGTTGGCCATGCGGTATCTAGTGGCAGAGGAAATATCTCCCACCTACACAGATCAAGGATATTTACAGCTAGGTGATGTAGTCTTTACACCCTTAACCCATCATACTGGCAGTTATCATAACCTGGATGCCTGGGGACACCAAATCATGCTGAATTACCGTTTTCACCAATCTCCAGAAGATTTTGTGCCCCAAGTCACTCTCTCTCAAGTTCTAAACGGTAAGATCAATGGTGATGCCTTCAAGGGAAGAATTGTTCTGATTGGCGTTACTGCTCCCAGCCGTGAGGATTATTTTTTTACACCCTATAGTAAAGGTAATGAAATAGAGGATCAAACACCAGGAGTGATTCTCCATGCCCACATGGTAAGTCAGATTATAAGTGCTGTTTTAGATCAGCGACCCCTGATACGGGATTGGCCTACATGGCGTGAAGTAGTGTGGATTTGGGGTTGGTGCCTAACGGCTGGTATGGTGTGTTGGCGCTGTAAATCCTCCCTACGTTTGGGTGTGTTGCTGTTGGCTCTATCGATTCTCTACGGCTCCTGCTTAGGTCTTTTGAAACAAGGGTATTGGGTACCATTAGTCCCCTCAGCATTGGCTGTGGTGGTTATTGGTGGTTTTATTGTTCTGTATGATCAACCCTCACCACATCGTCTAAAAGTGGTGAAGTAATCTTAGAATTAAGAATTAAGAATTAAGAATTAAGAATTAAGAATTAAGAATTAAGAATTAAGAATTTAGAATTAAGAATTAAGTAAGCCTGTTTCTTATACTGATCAGGTATATTCAAGTTTCTTAACCCGATTCCCGACTCCCGACTCCCGACTCCCGACTCCCGACTCCCCGACTCCCGACTCCCGACTCCCGATTCCCGATTCCCGACTCCCCTACTGCTATGGAACTGCAAGCATTACCCGTAACCTACACTGACATAGAAGCTGCCGCCAAACGCCTATCGGGGAATGCCCATCAAACCCCAGTCCATACCTCCAGAACGGTCAACCAGCTCACCAATGCTCAAGTCTTCTTTAAATGCGAAAACTTCCAACGTATTGGTGCCTTTAAGTTTCGAGGGGCTTATAACGCTCTGTCACAACTATCTGAAGCACAAAAACAGCGAGGGGTTCTCACCTTTTCTTCTGGTAATCATGGCCAAGCGATCGCATTATCTGGCACTATCCTCGGTATCCCCACCACTGTAGTCATGCCCAAAGATGCCCCAGCGGTCAAGCAAGCCGCTACCCGTGGCTATGGTGCTGAAGTAATTTTATATGATCGCGCTGAATTGAGAAGGGAAGCATTAGCCGAAGAGTTATCACGCGATCGCAAACTCACCATCATTCCTCCCTACGATCACCCCCACATTATTGCTGGACAAGGTACTACTGCCAAAGAACTCCTAGAACAAGTCGGTTCACTGGATCTGTTACTGGTGTGTTGTGGTGGTGGTGGCTTACTCTCAGGATGTGCGATCGCAACCAAAACCCTATGTCCTAATTGCCGTGTGATTGGTGTAGAACCAGCACAGGCCGATGATGCCACCCGTTCCTTCCATAGCAAAATCCTCCAAACTGTTGACAATCCCAACACTATTGCTGACGGAGCCAGAACTCCCAGCCTCGGCAAACTTACCTTTCCCCTAGTCCTTCATTACGTTGATGACATGGTAACTGTATCGGAAGCTGCGATTATCCGTACCATGTTTTTCCTCTGGGAACGGCTAAAAATTGTAGTTGAGCCCACTGGTGCCTTAGCTGCTGCTGCCCTACTTGAAGGGATTATTAAAATGCCCAATGCTCGGATTGGTGTCATTATCAGTGGTGGCAATGTCGATTTGAAACAAATTGGTCAATTGACGTAAGCATTCAGCGGTCAGCGGTCAGCGGTCAGTGCTCAGCGGTCAGTCTTTGGATGAAAGCTGATCACTGATAGCTGATAGCTGATAGCTGATAGTATTTGTAGGATGGTACGAAGTATCCACCCTAGGCGATCGCGTTTTGGTTAGAATTGAAAGATATTGTAATAAGGAGTGGGATTGCTTGTGTGTATTATAGAAGTTGCGCTCGCCACTCAAACTTCAGCAACCTTTAACAAATGCCACAAATTGTCTGGTCAAATTATCTGCAGTATCGAGCCGAACTAAGGGGATTTGACCTAGCTAAGATCGAGGAAATCCTGAGATTTTCTGGAGAGAGATATTATGATACCGTCACAGGCAGACAAATCGCAGTTGGCAAGCACGACAATCAGTTAGTCATAATCCCTTATGAACGCAGTGGTGATTTGATAACTCCAGTAACCATCCATAGTACCACCCGTCAACAACTACGATTCCGCTTAAGAACTGGGAGATTTACCATTAATGAATAACTTAATTAATAAGGCCAAGATGACATACTTTGAACAAGAGGATATCCTTCACCTTACCCTGTCTGATGAACCAGAAGCAGGTAGTGTCGAAATTAGTCCTAACATTACCGCCGAACTCAATGAAGCAGGAGAATTAATTGGAATAGAGATTATCCAAGCAAGTT
>NZ_JAAHHU010000382.1:0-4073 GCF_010672095.1 Moorena sp. SIO3I6
AAAGATTACGGTGCCTGAGGATGAACTAAAACCCTACAAACAACAGTGGCAAAGGTCTGAATCTCTTCCCAAATGGGATGTTATGATTGAGCCTATCTAATGGTACCTTATTTATTTGCAAGCCCCTAGTTAAAATTTTACAAAATCACTTTGAATCGGTATCAGCGGAATTGGTGGCAGCGATTAATAGCATAGAGGATATCTCTGGGTTGGAACAGTTGATTGATCACTCTCTTGAGAGTAACTCCCTTGAGGAATTTGAGCAGCTATTGGCACAACATAACTCCCGACTCCCGACTCCCTACAAGTCAATGGAATAATAATCCAAATCACTTTTTCCCGCACCCTGACCCCACCGTGAATCAGGTTTCCAAGCACCATTGGCTTCTTCCCGGCGGCGAGTGCGGACAGTGAGCTGATTACCTTCAAATGTCAGTAGATTATATTGCCAGGGATAAGCGGATCGTAGTTCAAAGGTCGGTGCGCTAAAGGTGCCAGCACAAATTCCATCGAGTTTGCGCCCACCTGGGATTTTGTCGTAACTGAAAACGCTGGCTTGGGCTTTGTGGATGTGCCCGTGGAGGAACAAACGGAATCCAGCAACAGCGAGTTGTTGCATGAAGCCTTGGTCGGTAATGCGTTCGCGTAGCGGCTCTTTCAGAGCATCGCTTCCATCACTATTTAGGGGATGGTGCCAAACCGCTAGTTTCAGGCAGTTGCCGTAATCTTTATTACGGCGAATCTCGGTCAGGGCATTGCTCAGAGCACCTGGGTGAATGCTAGCACGGTCTGTGAAGTGGTGATCGAGTTGCCAAGCGGAGTTTAGTCCTAGGATCAGCAAATTTTGCTCTGGGAGATGGTGGATAATCCCTTGCTGGTCATAGTCGAGGGGATAGGGTTCAGTTTTGATAGCTTGATAGAATTGGCTGAAGTGGGCAAACCGTTGTTGGTATTTAGTTTCATCTCGGACTCGAATCACCTCTTCAGTGACTTTGATGTAGTTACCCTCTTTTAGTTCACCGTGGTATTTTTTGCGATCGCGTAAATCATAAGCATCCTCTGCTAGTTGCCAATTGAGGTCATGGTTACCAGGGACTAGAACAATTTGCTTCGGGTCTAGGGGAAAGTCTTGGCGGAGGTTGTCGAGAAACTGTTGTGCAGCCTGGTATTCTTGAGGAGTGGAATAATTGGCGATATCACCGGAGAGGATAAGACCATCAAGGTGAGGGATTTGAAGGTCTTGGGCCAGGTCTTGGGCGAGTTGGTTTGACCAATTTGTAGCTTGCTCAGGGGTGGTGATGTGGAGGTCCGAGAGGTGGAGGATGTATATGGTTTGAGTGGTAATAAATTTGGGACGATCGGGTTTGGGAATTGGTTTGGGACGATAGGTTGGGTTGTAGACTTGGTAGCGCTCTTGAATGGCTTGAATACCTTTGATGGTGTACTGAACAGTATCTTTATCATTAGTTGCTGCCAATTTTTTCTTGTTGAGGAGATTAATCAGTTTAGGAATAGCGGCTTCTTTCCCGATTTTTCCCAGAGCAAATGCCGCACTTATACGCACAGAATAGTGGTCATTATCCAGCAATTTAATTAAGGGGTTTATAGCGGATTCTGTCCCGATTTTTCCCAGAGCAAATGCCGCACTTATACGCACAGAATAGTGGTCATCATCCAGTAATTTAATTAAAGGGTTTATAGCGGCTTCTGTCCCGATGTTTTCCAGAGCAGATGCCGCACTTATACGCACAGAATAGTGGTCATTATCCAGCAATTTAATTAAGGGGTTTATAGCGGATTCTGTCCCGATTTTTCCCAGAGCAGATGCCGCACTTATACGCACAGAATAGTGGTCATTATCCAGCAATTTAATTAAGGGGTTTATAGCGGCTTCTGTCCCGATATTTCCCAGAGCAGATGCCGCACTTCTACGGACATCTAAGTCTTCATGATCCAGCAATTTAATTAAGAGGTTTATAGCGGCTTCTGTCCCGATATTTCCCAGAGCAGATGCCGCACTTCTACGGACATCTAAGTCTTCATGATCCAGCAATTTAATTAAGGGGTCGATGGTGGCTTCTTTCCCGATTTTTCCGAGAGCAGATGCCGCGCTTATACGCACATCAGAGGAGTCATCATCCAGCAATTTAATTAAGGGGTCGATGGTGGCTTCTGTCCCGATTTTTCCCAGAGCTTCTGCCGCACTTATACGCACCTCAGAGGAGTCATCATCCAGCAATTTAATTAAGGGGTCAATCGTGGCTTCTGTCCCGATTTTTCCCAGAGCTTCTGCCGCACTTATACGGACATCTAAGTCTTCATCATCCAGGAATTTAATTAAGGGGTCGATGATGGCTTCTGTCCCGATGTTTCCCAGAGCTTCTGCCGCACTCTCACGCACATAATAGTGGTCATGATCCAGGAATTTAATTAAGGGGTCGATGGTGGCTTCTGTCCCGATTTTTCCCAGAGCAGATGCCGCACTTCTACGCACATCAGAGGAGTCATCATCTAGCAATTTAATTAAGGGGTCGATGGTGGTTTCTGTCCCGATATTTCCCAGAGCATCTGCCGCACTTCTACGCACATCAGAGGAGTCATCATCTAGCAATTTCATTAAGGGGTCGATGGTGGTTTCTGTCCCGATATTTCCCAGAGCATCTGCCGCACTTCTACGCACATCAGAGGAGTCATCATCCAGCAATTTAATTAAGGGGTCTATCGTGGCTGTCCCGATTTCTACCAGAGCATCTGCCGCACTCTCACGCACATCAGAGGAGTCATCATCCAGCAATTTAATTAAGGGGTCTATCGTGGCTTCTGTCCCGATTTTTTCCAGAGCAGATGCCGCAACACTACGCACAGAATACTCGTCATGATCCAGGTATTTATCTATTAGCTCAGGTATGGCTCTGTCTGATGCAGTTATTCCCAACAACTGAACCTTAAGTAAGGTCGAAACCTCTAACCGAGCCACCAACCCCACAGTGTGTTCTTGAAACTTGGGTTTTACTGCTCCTGCTAACCTGGCTCCCAGTACCAAATCCACTGCTAACCCTAACCTTACCACCCGCTTTGCTTGCTTTGGATTGTCTACCAATTGCAGCATTAGCACCAGAGTTTCTGTCCATTTCAAATAATTGAGATAGTTCTGTTGTAACTCCTGATCACTAAGACGTGGTAATTGCTTCAATAAATATTCGGCTGTATAGTATTCTTGGAGCAGTTGGTGTCGAAACTCAATCAAGTCTCCTGATGGTTGAATCAAGTGATGGTTGAGTAAGTCATCAAGCCAACTCTTGGCGCAAACATTAGGATTGACAACAGCCTGCTGACGTAGATAGTCAGTTAAAATTTCCTCAGCTTTGGTCTTAGTAATAGCAACGCTTATCTCCTCGGGGTTATCCCCTGTTGTCATCACAAACCCTAACTGTTGCAGTAGCTCAGGCCAAAATTTTCTTGATTGATTATCGGAAACCTTAACATCTTGCTTGATTTGCTTAGAATAGGACTGGGTAAAGAAGCGAAACACTAAACCGAGATTAGACGGTATCTTACCTCTAGACTTAAACAGGGAACATAGCATCATCAATAGTAGGGGGGTTTGCCCAAACTCCCGTAAGCGATCGCCCAATTGCTTAAGCATCTGCTCTCCCTGTTGAGGCAAATGCTTGCGGACAAACTTCGACATTTGGTCTGCACTCAAGGGTTGCATTTCCAACTTCTTCTGAATCCCCAAGTCACCACCCACTCCTAAATCCCTGGTGGTGAAAATCATCGGAGTAGTCTTATGGTATTTCTGCCGAAACTTAGTCAAATCCAGGCGTGCTGCTTCTGACGGTAGCTCGTTTACGCCATCGATCAGTAGCAATAATTGTCGATCAAACAGTAGTTTTTCGATCTCCTTCGAGTCCAGCGGTTGACCAAGATGGCTTTCTAGGAAATGCTTCACTAACTCCAACACGGATGTCTGGTAATATCGCAGTTCCACCAGTACTGGAATTTTGTCTTGTATCCCTTCATCCCCCAACAATCGCACTAAGGCTGTGGATTTACCGGACCCCGGACGTCCT
>NZ_JAAHHU010000383.1:0-4067 GCF_010672095.1 Moorena sp. SIO3I6
TAATACTGGGGTTACAATTTCTGGATTTTACTACCTATAATGATGAAGCTAAATACCGGATTGATGCTGACAAACTGATTAAGGTATTGCATCAAGATGAGCTCTACTACTCAGACCATAAGAGGTTATTAGTAAAGGCGATTAAATGGAAAAAACAAAATCGTAATCCCAGTATTTTACTGCGGGGATACAATTTGCGATATTATGAAACTTGGCTCACTATTAATCAGGAACGTAGCCTTGATCCTCCCCTACCCCTTCATCACGAATTTATTACTGAAAGTAGCCATCAAATTACCTCATCCTCTTTAGAGGTGTTTATCTCCTATTCCCGAGCAGATTCCGATTTTGCCCGTCAGTTAAACGAGGCACTACAAATTCAGGGAAAAACCACTTGGTTTGACCAAGAAAGCATTCCTCCAGGAAGTGATTTTCAGCAGGAAATCTATCGGGGTATTGAAAATTGTGACAACTTTTTATTTATTATTTCCCCTCGCTCAGTCAATTCACCCTATTGTGCAGATGAGGTGGAATACGCCCAGAGTTTAAATAAACGGTTTGTGACCATATTACATCACGAAGTAGCAGCAAACCTGTTACATCCCGCATTAGCTAAGATACAGTGGATAGACTTTAGAAATTATCGGGGAGATTTTTATGCCAATTTCAGTGAATTGATCAGAACCCTAGATACTGACCGAGACCATGTCCATAAGCATACCAAGTTGTCTCAGCGCTCCTTGGAATGGGAAAAAAACCACAAAACTCTTGACTTGCTGTTGCGGGGGATTGAGTTTTCCATTGCCCAAAAGTGGTTCTTGGAAGCTGAGCGAGATCATAAATATCCTCCCCCAACTCCTTTACAGAAGGAATTTTTTGAAGCCAGTAACAACGCTATTGAAGCGGCAAAAGAAGCCGAAAAACAGCGACAAGCAGAAATCCTAGGGTTGCAGGAGGAACGTACAAAGGAAGCGAAAGCACGACTAGCAGAACAGAAGAAAAGAGTTAGACAACAAAAATTCTTTATTGTCGGAGTCATTATAGCATTGGTAGCGGCTGTTAGCACTCTTATCCTTGAAATTCAAGAAAAGAAGTTGGCTGAAAATAACCTCAAAATTGCTAGAGTAAACCATCTTCTTTCAGAAGCAATGAGGTTTTTAAAACGACACCCGACGAGGGCTTTACGCCTTGCCGAGGCTGCTTATAAGATTGACAATACCCGTCAAGTTCCTGAGGTTTCACAATTGCTGAGTATAGCCTACCATTCAGCAATTCATCGCCGCTCCTTTTTTTACTCTGCCAATATGCAACATGAAAAGGCTGTGACTAGTGCAGTATTCTCGCCGGATGGTAGTATAATTCTCACCGCTTCAAAGGATAGAACAGCAAAATTGTGGGATCTCAAGGGGGAGCAAATCACTACCTTAGCCGGACATTCTGCTAGGGTTAATTCTGCTGTATTTTCCCCAGATGGCAACACAATAGTGACTACGTCACAGGATAAAACGGCTAAGTTGTGGGATAAGGAAGGCAAATTGATCAATACCTTACAAGGGCATGATTGCGTCCGCAACGGTCAGTGCCAGGTTAATTCTGCCGTCTTTTCCCCAGATGGTCAGACAATTCTCACTGCTTCTGATGATAATACGGCTAAATTATGGGATAAACAGGGACAACTAATTAACACCTTGAGGGGGCATAAAGATATCGTCGTCTCTGCCGTCTTTTCTCCTGATGGTCAGACAATTCTCACCGCTTCACAGGACAAAACGGCTAAATTATGGGATAACGATGGGAATTTGATCACAACTCTAAATCAGGATAGCTGTTCGGATGTAAAGGATGATAATTGCGGTCTTACCTCTGCGGTATTTTCTCCAGACGGAACTAAAATTATCACTACCAGTAAAGATAATACAGCTAAGTTGTGGAAACAAAATGGCGAGCTGATTAAAATATTGAAGGGACATACCGGTTGGGTTAATTCAGCTTTATTTTCCAAAAACGGTGATAAAATTATTACCGCTTCTGAAGATAGCACTGCTAAGTTATGGGATCAGGATGGAAACTTAATTAAAACCTTAGCAGGACATTCCGAGGCAGTCAAAAAAGCATTATTTTCCCCAGACGGTAAGAAGATTATTACCGTTAGTGATGATGATACTGCCAAAATTTGGGATTTGGATGGAAATGTTATCGCTAATTTAATCGGTCATCAATTATCGGTTACTACTGCAGCGTTTTCTCCCGATGGAGAAAAACTAATCACCGCTTCTGATGACTGGACAGTAAAGTTATGGGATATCACCCAACAACCAGTTAATTCTAGTTTGATTAGAAATTCTAGTTTTCAACATTCAGCACCTGTGAATTCTGCTGTGTTTTATCGTAACGGCAACAAAATCTTGATAGCCACTACCGATAAAAAGCCTTATTCATCGGAATCGGATCTGAGCGTAAAATTGCTCAAGCAACTTCCTTATGACTGTGATATCGAGAAGAACTGTGCTGTAAAAACAGCAGCTTTCTCCCCTAATGGTAACGATATTATCACGACTTCCGATGATGGCCAAACCCGGTTATGGAATGGAAAAGGCGATCGCCTGATCATGGCTATTAATTTACATGATAACTATAATAACTTAAGGATATTCGGTAGCAGTGGTGCTAAATTTGCCAGCTTTTCCCAACATGACCAGCAAATTTTCACTACCTCTGACGATCACACTGCCAAGTTATGGGATTTTAGTGGCAGTGAACTTATAGAAATATCAGAATACAAAGGACACAAGGGGGAAGTTAATTCCGCTGTCCTATCTCCTAACCGCCAGCAAATCCTTACGGCTTCTAAGGATGGACTGGCGAAGTTGTGGAACTTGAACGGAGAAATAATTACTAAATTTGAAGGACATACCGATGCTGTTAATTCCGCCGTCTTTTCCCCTGATGGTAAAACAATTATCACCGCTTCAGCAGATGACACGATAAAACTGTGGGATTTGAATGGAAACGAGATCCGAACTTTTCCAGAAGACCCCAGTCAAGGACATATGTTTGATGTTAATTCAGCGGTGTTTTCTCCCGATGGTAAAACAATTCTCTCTGCTTCTGACGATAAAACTGCCAGGCTGTGGGATTTAAACGGTAGGTTAATCCTGGAGATGAGAGACCTTACTCCTGCTGCTGTGAACTCTGCCGTGTTTTCTCCCGATGGCACCAAAATCCTCACTGCTTCAAGCAATGGCACTGTCAGCGTGTGGCTCAAGCCGGAGGCTATATATGAGTGGTTGCAAACAGCTAAAATTTATCAGTTCTCACAAGAAGATCTCGAGGAATTTGGTTTAGAGGACAGCGATTTTAGATAAAATCCTTTAGGTGCGCGCCTCCAAGGCCGCGAGCAATCCCTCGCGCCCTTGGGTCGCACCTGAGGATATCAAAAACCATAACTCCATCTTGCCCGATGGCCTCGGGCATCAATATGGGTGAAACAAGTTGCACTGGCTAGACCACCTCGGGAACCCCACCAGGAATCCAGGCGTTTATTCACCGACATTGGCGATATCCCCTCAACCACAAAATCCACAGCATCCCCAGAAAGATGACGGGAGCGTGTAGCACCACCAACTTTGCGATTGGTTACTGGGTCGCGATACCAAGAGTGAACCAGGATGGGGCGATTGCCAAAGTATTCCCTCACTTCCTCCATTACCTCAGCAATTTTGAGAATGCCCTCCACAATACTTTTGTCCGTAGGAATGCGAGTACCATTTTTAGTTGCCTCTGCCCAACTAAAGTGACCACCAGCGATAATCGGCTCCGATAGGTAAAAGGTTTTGTCATATCCAGGCAACTGAATTGGACCAGTCTTGTCAGGGTTAATCTTAATTAAGTCAGATTGTTGTTCATCCTTAGGTGCGTTATCGGGTTCACTCCCTTCAATTTCAACATGGTCACAGAAGACGTACCAGGTTTTTCTTGGTGGTGTTCCTAACGCAACATTGGCCAGGACTATCTGAATATGCTTATTCTCCGCGAGCTGATCCGATGTAATCTCAAACTCCGTGTCT
>NZ_JAAHHU010000384.1:0-4063 GCF_010672095.1 Moorena sp. SIO3I6
TCCACGAAAAAAGTCAGACTCCGTTTTAGTTACCTTCACTGAGTATCATCAAAATGAAAAGTTTGATTTCAACCTAGTCAAGGTATTGTCACAAAACTATCAAAAAATTTATTTCTGGACTCAGCAGCCCAAGGATTATCACTATATGCAATCCTTTTGTGGCAAGAGTGCTATATATCTCAAACCTAGCCTAAAAGCATTAGATCAGTGTTTATCTAGCTGTGATGTAGATTATATAGGTACGCGATTACATGCTGGCATTCGAGCATTACAACACAGCAGAAGAGCACTGATTCTTGCTATTGATAACAGAGCTACTGAAATTGCTAAAGATACTAACCTTCCAGTTATTAAACGAGATGATATAGACTCGATTAAACATTGGATAGATTCCTCCTATGAAACAAAAATAAACTTACCCCTAGAAAATATCAATAGATGGAAAAATCAATTTTAATCAACTAAGCTGTTTTGGATTTAAATTGCACAACAGCAAGGCAGAAGGCAGAAGGCAGAAGGCAGAAGGCAGAAGGCAGAAGGCAGAAGCGATCCAGCGCGGTCTTGGACATCCCTACTCCCTACTCCCTACTCCCTACTCCCTTTGCCATATCGTTAGTGATGTTAGTTTTATGGTAGGTTGATGTTAAAACTAATAAATATAGGTTGCGGCTCTACATATTCTAATCATCCGGCGTGGACTAACGTTGATTTAGCACCACAATCATCCGATATTCATAATCATGATATCAGGAAAAAGTTGCCCTATCCTGATGCTTATTTTGATGCTTGTTATAGTTCTCATGTAATAGAACATCTCAAGCAGCATGATGCTGATCAACTTATTGCTGAGTGTTGGCGTGTTCTTAAGCCACAGGGAATAATTAGAGCAGTTGTTCCTGATCTAGAATCAATAGCTAGACATTATATCTCTACTCTAGAACAGGTTGAGTCTGGTGTTACGGAAGCAGAGGCTAACTATGACTGGATAATGTTAGAACTTTATGACCAGACAGTGCGCCACGTTAAAGGTGGTGAAATGGCTAGTTATTTAGCTGACCCTAATCTTACTAATAAAGAATTTATCAGATCTCGTATCGGTAGCAATGCTGATATATTTTTGGATAAAAACTCTGAAAAAAAATCCTGGATAGAGCGACTAGCATCTAAAGATAGGTATTGGTTTTACAAAACCTTGAGGAAGTTTAATCTCAGAACTAGTATTGCCAAATATCTAGTGACTCTGATCGCAGGGAATGAAGCACGACAAGCATTTGAAGTCGGGTTGTTTCGGAATTCAGGTGAAATTCATTATTGGATGTATGACCGGTTTTCTTTACGACGACTGCTGGAGCGCTCAGGATTTGTAGAGGTGCGCGTTTGTGGTGCTGATTCAAGCCGTATTCAAGATTTTAATAGCTACGGTCTAGATATGCTTGAGGGCAAAGTGCGTAAACCCGATTCACTGTTCATGGAAGGTATTAAACCATGAAGACTCTAATTGTTAGTAGTTTCGATATCTCTGGTGGAGCTGCTCGTGCTGCCTATCGATTACATCAGGGTTTCCAAAGCATTAATATAGATTCCCAAATTTTAGTGCAGGAAAAATTTAGTCATGATAAAACTGTCATTGGACCAACAAAAAAGTTGACACAGGGCCTAGCCAGGAGCAGATGGACCTTTGGCGCTTTACCTCAAAAGCTTTACCCCCAACGGGAAGATAAGACCTTTTCTAGTCAGTGGTTTCCCGATGCAGTTGTTCCCAAAGTTGCCCGACTTAAGCCCGATATTATAAATCTCCATTGGATTTGTGCTGGCTATGTCCAAATTGAAACCATTGGGAAACTAAAGCGACCAATTGTTTGGACTCTTCATGATATGTGGCCATTCACAGGAGGATGTCACTACAATCACGATTGCGATCGCTATACAGTCTCCTGTGGTAATTGTCCTCAACTTAACAGCAGCAAAGACTGGGATTTATCCCGTTGGGTATGGCAGCGCAAAGCCAAAGCTTGGCGAAATCTTGACCTGACAGTTGTCACCCTCAGCTCATGGTTAGCCAAATGTGCCAGTGCCAGTTCCCTTTTCCAGGATCTGCGAATTGAGCTCATTCCCAATGGCATTGATACTCAACAGTACAGACCCATCCATCAGCAGGTAGCGCGAGAATTACTTAACTTACCCCAGGATAAGCAACTTATTTTATTTGGAGGAGTAAATGCCACTAGTCAAAAACGCAAAGGGTTTCAATTGTTACAACCAGCGCTCCAAGAGCTGAGCCAATCCGGGTGGCGAGATCAACTAGAGTTAGTTATTTTTGGTGACTCTCGGCCAGACAATCCACCTGAGTTTGGTTTTAACGCTCACTACTTAGGGACATTCAGCGATGATCTCTCCCTAGCGCTAGTTTATGGAGCAGCAGATGTATTTGTTTGCCCTTCCCTTCAAGATAACTTGCCCAACACAGTGATGGAAGCGATCGCATGTGGAACTCCTTGCGTCGCCTTCAACATTGGCGGGATGCCCGATCTAATTGAGCACCAGAAAAACGGTTATTTAGCCCAACCTTACCAAATTGAAGCTCTAGCTAAAGGAATTGCTTGGGTGCTAGAGAACACAGAACGACATCAGAAACTATCCTACCGCGCCCGCGAGAAAGTAGAAAAAGAATTTACCTTGGAAATTCAAGCAAGACGCTACTTATCTCTGTTTACTGAAATTTTATCCGGAGTATAACTATCATTACTAGAAAATATAGTATCACTGATATCAATAGGGCTATAAAACTCCCATTAATAAATAGTTTATGATAAACTTAAAAAGGTTATCTACTAATGAGTTAATAACTTTTTTGTTGCTCAGAATAGAACCATTTTTGATTGGAATATGCTTATTTTCGGGCATGTTTCTTGATCTACCAGGACCTCTACTTAAGCTTTTAAAAGTTGGTAGCTATCTAATCTTGTTTTTTTTAATTCTTTGGCGATGGCAAAGATTTGCCTATGTTTTTACAAGGGATATACCGTTACTATGCTTAGTAGGGACTGCTGTGTGGTCGGTTGGATGGTCTGCCGTTCCCGGTATTCCAGAATTACTTAGAGCCGTCTTACGTGCAACTGCCCTCGGAGCATACTTAGCAGTTCGCTATAACCCTAAGGAGCAAATGCGTCTGGTGGCATGGGTGCTAGGTATAGTGGCGATTTTAAGCTTATTGGTCACTTTAGCTCATGGCTTAGGGGACGCTCCCGCTCAGGGTATCTTTAGGCATAAAAATCATTTAGCTCGTCTGATGACCCTAAATGCCATAATTTCGTTATTGAGCATCCTCAACCATCGGAAATATCGCTGGGTAGGGTGGGTGGGATTTAGCTTATCTGTTTTGATGCTACTACTTTCTCAGGGAAAATCAGCATTGCTAATCTTTTTAGTTATGATTACCCTGCTGCCCCTTCACAACTTTGTAAAACAGCACTATAAGTTACAAACTGTTCTTTACATGGTCTCAGCCCTCCTGGCTTTTGTGGCATCGATAGTAATTTTAGGAAACCTGGAATTCATACTAGTTGATATTCTAGGCAAAGATCTACAATTGAATGGGCGTTTACCGATTTGGACTTTAGTATTTGATAAAATTTTAGAACGACCTTGGCTAGGTTACGGTTTTGAAGGATTCTGGTCTTCCGACGCTGGCTACTCTGTCATCAACTCTACATGGCTTGCCCATGGAGGATATGGTAATGCTCATAGTGGTTATCTTGAGTTAGCTCTGCAACTTGGATTTTTAGGTATTTTCCTTTTTGTGCTTAGTTTATTGATCGCCTTATTTAAGACAATTCAAGTCCTAAGCGTCACCAAAAAACTAGAATTTTTCTGGATGTTTCTCTACCTAGTATTTTTCAGTATTGTTAACTTGAGCCTAGACCCATCAATTCTTGCAGAAGACATCGTGTGGACTCTATACGTATCAACCGCTCTTTCGGCAGCTGTTTACCAGAGTCGAATTGTCAAGAATCCCCACTTACTAGGTGTTAGGGAACAGGGAGTAGGGAGTAGGGAGCACAGA
>NZ_JAAHHU010000385.1:0-4045 GCF_010672095.1 Moorena sp. SIO3I6
TTGAACGGTTAATGGTTTCTCGTGATTTGAAACGCAAACTCAAAGAAGAAGTGAATAATGGTAAATCTTCGGTTGAGGATAGGCGGGCATCGAAGTCATCATCTTATGATAATATAGGTAAAAATAAATCTAAAGGTGATTTGAAACGCAAACTCAAAGAAGAAGTTAATAATGGTAAATTTTCCGTTGAGGATAGGCGAGCATCGAAGTCATCATCTTTTGATAATATAGGTATAGGTAAAAATAAATCTAAACCTGACAAAAAGATAAATAAACTAGGTAAGTTATTAAAATTTTCTATTGGGGGATTAGTGATAATGGTTAGCACTAAAACTGTACTAAACATTATCAATGAAATTGAAAATTTACTCAAAGTACAAATTGAATCTATAGAGGATATTGATGAACAGTTAGATGCAGTTGATAAAATGACGGGGAGGGAGTTTGAAGAATTTCTGGCTAAATTATTTAAGCAACTGGGCTACCAAGTGAGGCTGACTAAAACAAGTGGGGATTATGGAGCCGATCTGGTAATTGAAAGAGGGGAGATAAAGGCTGTTGTTCAAGCCAAGAGAAAACAAAGTAGCGTAGGGATTGATGCCGTTCAGCAAGTAGCGGCGGCAATTGCCCATTATCAGGCGAACCTGGGACTAGTTATCACTAATAGTAAGTTTACAAAAAATGCCAAAAATCTGGCAGCTAGTAATAAAATTGAGCTTTGGGATAGGGATAATTTGAAAAAATTATTTAAAAAAGTATATAAGCAAAAGCCTTCTGAAGATAGTTCATTGTAAAAAACACCTGCTGTTTAATTGTAGCGGGTGTTGAGTTAATGATTCAGAATGCTGGTATAGGATACTTGAGTATCTCCTGCATGACGCGCTGGTAGTCTTTAGTTAAGATTTCGCTACCGCTCGGAATGATAGGAGGTATTGCTTTTTTGGGGTTGTGAGAGTAACTGCTGATGGCTTATCGAAATTCGGACTTGAAGGGTTACTTGTTGGAATATATAGCGGTTTTGAATTTGGTGGGGTTTTTAGGGAACAGGTAACAGGGAACAGCGGATCTGGGAACAGGGAACAGCGGATCTGGGAACAGGGAAGTCGGAAGTCGGAAGTCGGAAGTGGGAAAAAATACTTTGTACCTCATTAGGCTAGAAACTGCCGAGGAAAGAGTACCCTTATGGGTATGGTCAAATCCTTAAAAATTTAATAATAAAACCTCAGGATTCAACTATCAGCTATTTTTTTATATGCTACCGGTAAAATAGTACCCTTATGGGTATTGTTAAATCAAAAAAAATCAGCTAAATAAATCAAAATTAGTCAGGAAAATAGGGAGAGTTTTAACTAACCAGATTAGAATCCAATCAGCCTTGATTGATATAGGATTGGATGACATGAGATTATTTTTGACAAGGCTTGGAGTTCAAAACTAAAAGTTTAGTCTCAATTAGTTATTATCACTTGATTAGGACACATTATTGAGTAGCACACTAGGAAATCCAAGCCAAATTCTACTTTGATAGAAAGTAAATGAAGAGAGAAATCTATCCTCTGATTAGTTTACCCCCTTAGCTAGGGGCAAGGAGAAATTATGTTGACAAGCGTAAAAACACAGGCAAGGATTGTCACTTATGTGCTGGCACTAATGCTTCCTCTGTCTTTATCAATGCAAACGGCTGCTGCTGCACAAACCGATCAGACCGCGCCCGACATTTCCCTAAAACAACCCTTGGGATATCAACTTCCCACTGCCTATGACAAGGCTAAAGCCGAACTCCCACAAGACTTGTACGTAATTTACAGGATCGTAGACCGCATCGTTCGCACCAACGACATAGATACTCGTTTCTGGCGAGTGAGGATTGTCCCTGAGTATTCTACAAAAGCCTACGCCCATTCAGCTTATGTGATTACCCTTGATAAAAGTTTGTTGGATCTGATGGCAGGGGATGTTTCTGCTTTGGCTTTTGTGATTGCCCATGAAATGGCACACCATAGTCACGGTCATATCTCTGAGCTAATTGAAAGTGCCCATGAAGCGTCTATTGATGTCTCCTCTGCGGACAATCAACAAGAAGCTCAAAAACGGCTGAGGGAGTGGCAGGAGCGAATACAAAAGTTGAGTCACAATCTAGAATTTGAAGCTGATCGCATAGCTTATCAGTATTTGGCTCGTGCTGGGTTTGATCCGGAAGGGTCTGTGCGAGGGCTTGATACTTTAGCAGAACTGCCCGGAGGCGGCCTTAAGAGCAAGACGCACCCAACTATTTCTGAGCGTATTGAGGCGATCGAAGCGCTGATACTGGAAAATCCTCCAAAGGAGTTAGCACGGCGAGGTCGTATCCAGCTACTTGGGAGCAAGCCGCTAACTTATGAGCTATCAGACAATGGAAATTCGTTGCGAGTTGACTCTAAACCTAGGAAGTCTTTTGAAGAGCAAATCGAAGGTAGGTTTGGTCAGTAGTTGGTGTATTTAATCGGAAGGGTAATTGGTATCAGGTACTTTCGTCTTGGGTTGCGCGGGAGCAGGGAGCAGGGAGTAGGGATTAGGAAGTAGGAAGTAGGAAGTAGAGAGATAAACATTCAGCTAATGCGCTACGCGCACGCTACGCGAACAGCTAAGACTTACCTTGCCTTTCTTTAAGGGAGTATGTTCACAATTGAAATAAAAAGGTTATATAATGTCAGGGTAATTACCCTTAATAAAAATCTCCCCCATCTTCCCATCTCCCCATCTCCCCATCTCCCCACACTCTCGATTAATTATGGGTATTCAACCAGACTTGATATTACTTGTGTACTAGACAACGAGAGGTTGCCTTAATCCCTTCAATCACCCGCTCTAGGTCTTCAGTGGTAAGATTGGAGCCAGAAGGTAGGCAAAGACCATGCTCAAATAAATCTTCTGCGATCGCACCACCAATAGAGTGACACTCAGCAAATACAGGCTGCAAGTGTAATGGTTTCCATACAGGACGGGTTTCAATTTGCTTTGCAGCCAAAGCCAGGCGAACCTGCTCTCGATCTGCTCCAAAGGCATCAGGGTTAATGGTCAGGCAAGTTAACCAGCGCGTGGCTCGTCCATAGGGGGCTTCTGGCATAAATTCTATTCCTGGCAGCTCTGCCAAGGCTTCCTGGTAAATCTCAAAGTTACGTCGTCTGGCTGCTACTCTTTGATTCAAAACCCGCAATTGACCACGACCAACTCCAGCTAAAATATTGCTGAGGCGATAGTTGTAGCCAATGTGTGAGTGCTGGTAATGGGGGGCTGGGTCTCGGGCTTGGGTTGCCAGAAAACGAGCTTTGCTGACAAAATCAGGATGGTTTGAAACCAACATGCCGCCACCAGAGGTAGTAATAATTTTATTGCCATTGAAGGAGTAAATACCAATTTCCCCAAAGGTTCCCGGAGAGCGACCTTTGTAGGTGGCACCTAAGGCTTCAGCAGCGTCTTCAATCACGGGAATCTCGTAGCGATCGCAAACCTCTAAAATCGGATCAATATCAGCACTTTGACCATACAGATGAACCAAAACCAAGGCTTTAGGTAATTTACCCAGTCGAGCCCGCCAATCTAAAGCTTGCCGCAGTAAGTCGGGATCCATATTCCAGCTAGTGCGATCGCAGTCGATGAACACTGGCTTGGCTCCCAAATAAGTAATTGCGCTAGCAGTAGCGATAAAGGTAAGGGTAGAGCAAAAGACTTCATCCCCTGATTTAACCCCAACTAGCCGTAGGGCTAGATGCAAGGCTGCTGTGCCAGAACTAACAGCAGCTCCGTGGCGAGTACCCACAACTTGGCAAAATTCTTGCTCAAAAGCATCCACATGGGGACCCACTGGCGCAATCCAATTTGTTTCAAAAGCTTCTTTAACAAATTCCAGTTCCTGATCACCCATGTGGGGTGTAGACAAAAGAATTGGTTTATTCATACGAAAATGATGAATGTAGAATTTATAATGTTTCAGGGTAAAGGTTTAAGGAAAAAACATTTTAAATGTTAAAGGTTGTTCGCCGAAGATATTTCCATTGGTGTGGTA
>NZ_JAAHHU010000386.1:0-4017 GCF_010672095.1 Moorena sp. SIO3I6
TCATACCGAGTTGCATTCAAAGAGAGTAGATTAGTTGGATAGGGAGATGGGGAGATAGGGAGATGGGGAGATAGGGAGATAGGGAGATGGGGAGATAGGGAGATAGGGAGATAGGGAGATAGGGAGATAGGGAGATGGAGAGATTGGCGGAAGAGAAAGTTGTACCTTTGACCGCAACTTAGTATCAGTAGGCATTTCAAAATAAGATGGGTAAACCGAGGGTCACGAATGGACCTCTTGCCAAAGTCGTTTTCTGATACTGTTTACGTCAATTCTTGTCCACTGTTCCCTGTTCCCTATTCCCTGTTCCCTGTTCCCGACTACGGAAAAGCAACAAAAGTTGTTATTGTACAAATGTTTTTATTTTCCTAAGATGTTCTTGTTGTTGAACAACATAGGGATTTCCCATGGCTAGACTTTCGATTGAGATCACCCCAAAACAGCATCAGAAGCTCAAAGCGAACGCAGCCCTGAGCGGCAAAACGATTAAGGAATATGTGCTTGAACGCTGTCTGCCTGATGTGCCCATCAACCCAGAACTAAGCTCCGAAGAAGCCCTGGCTCAACTGTCTGCCTTTCTCAAGCCGAGAATAGAAGCGGCTGAACGGGGTGAATTCTCCCCTAGCACTTTTGCAGATATTAAGCAGAAAGCACGTAATAACATCCAGTCCTGAATGAAGATGCCCTGATTAGACGTTTTGCAAAAGTGGTCTGAATCCCACAGATTTCCTGGGCTAAAAATGGCTTTTGCAACAGGTCTATTGGCAATGAATGCTCTCACTAAATAACGTCAGTTCGGGTTAATATAGCGTTTCTCAGAGTAATGAGGTACACAGGATTTTTTTCCTGTTGCCTGTTGGCTGTTGGCTGTTACCTAAAATCAAAAATGTACCTGACCCAATTGAGAACTACTATAAAATAGGCTTATCAGCTCTGGTAAAGGTTTTTCCTATGGTTCAGCAGCTCCATCCCACTACCGATGACATCTTCTATCCCGAAAGTGACGGCAAACCCTTGGCGGACAATACCCTTCAATTTGAACTAATTACCACCATTAAGTATGGCCTGGAAGCCCTATTCAAGGATGACCCCAATGTGTTTGTTGCCGGGGATTTGTTGTGGTATCCAGAACAAGGACAACCCAAAATCAACCAAGCCCCCGATGTGATGGTGGTCTTGGGTAGACCGAAAGGGCATCGGCGTTCCTACAAAACCTGGGTTGAAGATAACATTAATCCCCAGGTGGTCTTTGAAATTGCCTCATTAACTAATACCATCAAGGAATTAGAGGACGATAAACTCAAGTTTTACCGGACCCATGGAGTAGAAGAGTACTATCTCTATGATCCAAATAGAGCAAAACTAAAAGGCTGGTTGCGTTCAGCAGAAAAGTTAGAACCAATCCCCCAGATGCTTGGTTGGGTTAGTCCCCGTTTAGGAATTAGGTTTGAGTTAGTAGGCTCGGACTTGGTGCTGTATTATCCCAATGGTGAGCGTTTTGCTACGTATTTGGAAATTATTGAGCTCAAAGATCTCGCTCAACAACAGGCAGAACAAGAACGTCAACGAGCAGAGCAAGCAGAGGAAGCTTTAGAGCAAGCAGAGGAAGCTTTGGAGCTTGAAAGGCTGGAAAAACAACAGGCATCACAACGAGCAGAACAGGCAGAAGCTTCGTTGCAAGCATTGTTGGAGCAGTTAAAAGCAAAGGGCATAGATCCAGAACAGTTCGAGCTATGAACTCCACCATACCGACACGTTGTCAACTGTGGAAGGCGATTAAGGCGGTGAATGAGGTTATGAATGACTTAAGGGTGGCGCAACACTTTCCTCCTCAGGATGAGGGATTAGCTTATCTAGCAAAGGGAACAGGGAATAGGGAACAGGGAGTAGGGAGTAGGGAGTAGCGATGCAGCGCGGTCTTGGGGAGGCAGCGCGGTCTTGGGGGTCTCCCCCATGAGGGACTGCCGTGGTTTCCCCCACTCGCGCTTTGCATCAAGACGGGAGTAGGGAATATGGCATCAAAAATTATCACAATTCCTACACGGATCCCTATCTGCCAAAATTGATAAAATTAAGACAGATTAAATCAGGATAATTGATATGACTGAAACCATAGAACGAGTCAGTTGGAGAATCGATGATTTAGAACTATTGCCTCACTCTGAAGGGACAATATACGAAATAATTGAAGGAGAATTATTTGTGACTCGAACGCCTCACCGACGACATCAACAAATTTGTGGCAGAATTTTTAGTTATTTGAATAATTGGTCAGAATCAACAGGTAATGGTGAAACTATTATTACTCCCGGAATCATCTTCTCAGATGCCGATAATGTGATTCCTGATGTAGTGTGGGTAAGCGAAGAAAGATTAGCTCAAATAGAAGATGAAGCCGGACATCTGACCGCAGCACCTGAATTAGTGGTGGAAGTAATTTCTAAAGGTATTGACAACGAAAAACGCGACCGCGAAGTTAAAGTCAAGTTATATTCAATTCAAGGGGTAAAAGAATATTGGATTGTCGATCGTTTTCGTAAGCAAGTAGAGGTATATCGCCGAGACAAGGGAAAATTAACTCTAGTTGCTACCTTATTTGATCAGGATGAGTTAACTTCTCCTTTATTACCAAATTTTGTTGTACTAATCAATCGCTTTTTTCCAGTTAAGTAAAACAGCACATAAACTGAATAAGATTACCAAAATTATAGGTTTTAATACTCGGTATCTTCAGGATTATACCAAATTTTAGCAAAGACCGATTCAGAAAGTTTAGTCACTAAGGTTTTAGCTTTAGCTGGCATGAGAAACTGTTACCTCGACATCATCAGGTAAATTTTTGCCTTCCAGGACATCATGGGTCAAACTTCTGAGGTGTTGGGTTGTCTTCAAAGGAAATTGTTGATCAGCATAGAGAGCAGCGATCGCTCAAGCCTCATCATTATCCTGGATTGCTTGGTCAATTTCTTCGGGGTGAGCATTAGCATAAACCCAAGCATTGGCAACATCGCTGGCACTTAGGGTAGGGTAATTTTGCAGAAGATCAACTTCACTGCTGCCAAGATTACGAGCTTGAACGAGAACCCAAACAGGAATACGAGTGTTGGCAATCCGGGCATCTCCCCCGCAAACACCAGGTGTTTTTTCAATGCCTGTCCAGATGTTGCTAGCTTCCTGAAGTAGCTGAATCGCTTGAGCTTTTTCAGTTAAACTAAGGGCTAAAAGTTGGGATTTAATCTCGCGCAGGGTCATGGTGGACGAAGTTGTACTGACTTGTTTTGTAAAAATTCGATTTGGGCGATCTATCAACAGATTAAGAAGGCTATCTGGCTCGTATTTGAGTTTTTATCAATATGTCCAAACGTGCTTTACTTTTAATACAACATTCCCCTTAAAACAACCGGTTTAAAATGAATCCTTACACAATCTTAAATCAGACCCAGTGCCAGCGGGTAAGTGATGGAGTCATCCTGCCACTTCTGAGCGGTTGTGAGTCAGCCACCCGCCAGCTGGTACTTGTCTGGCCCCAACTTGGAGATTTCGACAGTCTCGAATACGCTTGGTGGCTGCAACGGGAAGCAAAAAGGTTACAGGGCGAGGGTATAGTAATACGAGCTGTTGGTATTGGCAATCGCGATTCTGGTAAGCGATTCTGTAACTATACGGGGTTTCCTGGGGATTGGTTGTTTGTCTCTGCCAATGCACAGCTGCACCACCAGCTTAATCTTTATCCAGGACTATCGCTCAAGCTACCAGGGCTCTCAATAACCCTAAATGCCTACTTGAATCTGCTGCTGATGTGTGCGGGTATTGGTAGTCCTGGCACTCTAGCTGAAGTATTTCGAGGCTATTGGGGCGATAGTCAGGCTCCGCAGTTGCTCGATGATGAGGAGGTTGTGCGAGGTATACCACTTCCCCCTATCAAGGGCTCATTCTTCAGGCTGGCTGGTGGCAAAGGTTTTCAAAGACCCTTTGAATTGGCAACCCTGCGGCTGCGGAATATGACAGAGGTTTTAA
>NZ_JAAHHU010000387.1:0-4016 GCF_010672095.1 Moorena sp. SIO3I6
GTCAGTTTTCAGAACGACCTAGAGAGACCTGGCAGGCTCAGTTAGATAGTGATTGGGAAGACAGACCATCTCGTAGTAGACGTTCTCGTCCTTCGGAACAATCTGTGGAACGACCTGTAGAACGATCTGTAGACACTTGGGAGGCTAAGTTAGATCGGGATCTAGACAGAGATCTAGACAGAGATCTAGACAGGGATAGGGAAGACAGACCCGTTCGCCGTAACCGTTCTCGTCGTGAATCTACAGAAAACTATGACTCAGGAAACTATGACTCAGAAAACTATGACTCACAGATAGCCTCAAGGGAAAGAAAGCGTCGTACCACCCCAAGGGAAGAAACATCCTCTAACTACTCAGACCAAAGTGATTATGTGGATTACAAACCCATCGACCTGTCTGAAGAAGATGATGAGCCGTTAGGACCTTTTGAGTACTAATAAAACTAGCTATCAGCTATCAGTGATCAGCTATTAGCCATTAGCTATCAGTGATCAGCAATCAGCAATCAGCAATCAGCAATCAGCAATCAGCTTATGCGCTACGCGCACGCTACGCGAACAGCAATCAGGTATTAGTTATCAGTTATCTGCTAAAGGCTGAGAGCTGAGGGCTAAAGGCTGAGAGCTGAGGGCTGACCACTGACCGCTGACTGCTGACCCCTTAGCCCCCTATGGTATCAAAACAGCGAGGTATTCGGAACAGAAGTTGCTAGACCCTAGGTCTTGTGTTGGATCTAGCTGATGGGATTGACCTTTGGTCACGCTACGCGATCGCATTCAACACAAACTATACTCAGCTCTCTTTCCTACTGCTCCCTACTCCCTACTCCCTACTCCCTGCTCCCTATTCCCTACCTACCACCAAATCCCACAAGGCATCAATACCACTGCCCACATACTGTGAATCCTGGTGTTGTTCAATCCATTCAATTACAGTAGGGAGAACATGATTAGATTTTTTGCCCAAATTGCCCAAGACTTCGGCTGCCTGCCAACGCACATAAGAATCATCATCGATTAGCCTTGCTAGGAGGGCACTGACTACGGTTTCTGAGCTATTGCCCAAATTGACCAAGGCTTCCGCTGCCCTGATACAGACAAAAGAATCATCATCGATTAGCCTTGCTAGGAGGGCACTGACTACGGTTTCTGAGCTATTGCCCAAATTGACCAAGGCTTCCGCTGCCCTGATACCCACACGAAAATCATCATCCATTAGCTGTGCTAGGAGGGCGTTTATTACAGTTTCTGAACTGTTGCCCAATTTGCCCAAGGCTTCCGCTGCACTCACACGCACCAAAGACTCATCATCCATTAGCCGTGCTAGGAGGGCGTTGATTACAGTTTCTGAACTGTTGCCCAATTTGCCCAAGGCTTCGGTTGCAAACATAAGCACAAGATAATTATTATCCATTAGCCTTGCTATGAGGGCGTTGACTACAGTTTCGGAGCTATTGCCCAATTGGCCCAAGGCATAGTTTGCACTCCAAAACACAACATAATTATTATCCATTAGCCTTGCTAGGAGGGCGTTGACTACAGTTTCTGAGTTGTTGCCCAAATTGGCCAAAGCTATGGCTGCGCTCCCACGCACATCAGAATCATCATCGATTAGCCTTGCTATGAGGGCGTTGATTACAGTTTCTGAGCTGTTGCCCAATTTGCCCAAGGCTTCCACTGCCTTCTCACGCACAACAGAATCATCATCCTTTAGGCGTGTCAACAATGTTGTAATTACCTGATCCTTTGCCCCTAACTCGTGTCGATACTTCAGCAATCGTTCCTCATCAATCTGATGTGAATGCTCCTTCAACATCTGTAGAGCTTGTATCTCAAAATCCGTTTCATACAAACTACAAATTATCTCAAAAACCTGCTCACAAATCTTCTCGCCAACCCGATCATAACTACTCACCTCCAACTCAACCAACCGCTCTAAAATTTCTTCAACTAAGCCACTATCAGTACTCCGTAAATTTTTCGGGTCTTCCGCCAAACAATGACCAGCAAACAACAAATCCCGATGTAACCACTGCTCATAGTTACTCTTATTATTCAAAACTGCCCGAATCGCTTTCGCCGCATTTTTCGGTTTTTGTTGCGCTATCAGCAATAATAACACTTCGCGCCAGTGGGAGTCATGTAAATGCTCCCGAATCTGATTCAAAACAATCTCGAAATCATACTCATTCTCGGCTTTATAGTTAATTTCCTGAGCACACAAATATTCCTGAAATGTCTTATGGACAAAACCATAACAATCTTGCCCTTGTTCATTCAATAAACCAGTGCGCTTCTGGATCAACTCTACAAACCGTTTTGCCTCTTGCTTAGCTTTATACAAATCCACCTGCTTCAAGGTTTTAATCTGCTCAGCCAATTGCTTAATCAACTCATCTTTGTCAATTAACGTGCCACTGTCGTTATCTTCAGCATCTCCCTGAGTATGAATCCAATACGCCAACCATTCCATCAATCGGCGCAAATCATCCAAACTCAAATAGCTCAACCACTTATCACTACTTAATTCTTTATTAGCATCCCAAGAGGTTAACAAGGTTTCCACTGCTTTGTCATAAAGCTTATACCGTTCCTTGGGCAATACCGCTTGATACCGATGAATTAATGCAATAATTGTCAACAATAACGGATTCCGTGCCAATAGCTTAATCCGGTCATTATTATCGAGAGCATTTCGTAAACTATCCTTGCGCCTTTGAGCTTCTCCTTGGTCTTGAAAGCGACTTTTATACCAGTTATCAATAAACGCGGAAATCTTGCTATCATCAAAGGGTTCAATTTGATAGTGGGGAAATTCCTCAGTGCGGAAAAAGTCCCGGCGATAACCAGCCGGTCTAGAGGTAATAATAGCGCGATTTCTGTCAAACTGTCCTAAAAAATTCTCGATGCGCCTGACCACATCATTGCGTTTAGCCTCATCTGCTACTTCATCCAAACCATCCAGCAATATCAACGCCCTACCATCAGACAACCAATGCTCAAAAAATCCCACTGGTAACCGTTGCACTGACATGGTGTTTTCCGCAAACCCACGAGCATAGTCGATCAGGTTTTTATCGAGATTTATCCCAAAATCTCGCATCCTAATTAAAATCGGTAGCCAATCCGTATCACCATCTAATCCCAAAACCTCAGCCTTGCTCTCAGCCAACATTACTGCAAAATAACTCATCAACGTGGTTTTTCCAGAACCAGGCGCACCCAATATCACCACTCGTCTCGACTGACTTTGGCTCAATAGCTGCTGAGCTAAGAATTTCCTACCAGTCGTCTTTCTTGACAGCGCCCTTTCCGGTTTTTCGGCACTTTCTGCTGCTAAAAACTCCCGCTCCCAAGCGCCAGCAGTTGATACCTCTTCCACCACATCGGGCATTACAAAAATTTGAGCTAACTTCTCCGATTTCTCTACATCTTGCCCAGGCACAGCAATGCCAGCAAATTTAACATCATCAAACCAGTTAGCTAACTGCTCACAATAATCCTGTTTAGCTACCTGAAATTTTATATAAGTAACTGTATGCTGAAAATAAGCATTAACAAACGTCTCTATCCAAAGCTGGAGACTATCTTGATTTAGTTTAATATTAGTCGTTTCTGCTTCTTGTAGAAATACTCTGATTAAAATCTCCCGATCAGGCTGCCCTTGATTAATTAACGGTTTCTGTAATTCTGCTAAAACTGCTGCATTAGTAAAATAGCCCCCCAAAAAATTTTTAACTCCATTCAATCCATCCGGGGGAGCGTGAAAAAATAATAGCTGGCTCGGTTCCAGTTGTTTTTCCCATTCCTTAACTGCGTCTTCTCCCGCTTTGATTGCCTTCTCTACATCACTTTTAGTCAGAGCTTTAACTATACGCTTCCCTGCTTCACCCGCAACAGTACCTAACAAAGGTGACGCTATTTTCGATAGTTCCAAACCAGCTAAAAAGGAGAATGGTTCCATAATTTATAGGTAATTATGTTCGATGCTATTAATTATAGCAATTTAGGGAGCAG
>NZ_JAAHHU010000388.1:0-4014 GCF_010672095.1 Moorena sp. SIO3I6
AAACTCTATTCTGGTAAGGCAAAAGCAAGCTGAAGCGGTTAATCTGCTTCAGTCCTGGATTGATGATGAGGATATTGAAGAGCAACAAGAAACAGGTCAGTACTTGATCCATGCATTGGATCAGGATCGACTGTCTGAGCGTGAGTTATTCCCAATTGAGATGAAGGGTGTAACTTGGTGAGGGGAGCCATAGTGTTGGATGCAGGGCCGGTCGGTCTGATCACCAATCCCAAGCTGTCTCCTGTTCATCGAAAACTACTTCTTCCCGATTCCCGATTCCCGATTCCCTATTCCCGATTCCCGATTCCCTATTCCCTATCTCCTATTTCCTGCGCACTCTCAACCAAATCAATAAACTCAGCTCGATAACCCTCTAAATCTACCCCTTGGGATTCCTTTGCTAATGTTAATGCTTGGTCAAAACTGGCTTTACCTTTGTAAGGAGAATCTCTTAACACCATACCAAAACTGGCAATGGCAGCGGAAAACTTAAAGTTATCGGAAGCATCCTCTAGCTTGACTGCTTTATCAACCAAGGGATAGGTGAGGAGTTGAGAGGTGTTACCATCAGGTTCTTTGTAACGTAACTTGACCTGCATTAATTCTTTGGAATTGGTTGTTGAAGCAGCATTGGATTGATATTTCAGAGGGTCAATATCCGGTAATTTGACATTAGTTTTCGCTCCCACAGGAATAATTTCATACAGTGCAGTAACAGTATGTCCAGCTCCTAATTCTCCGGCATCTTTAGTATCATCATTAAAGTCTTCATCCTTCAGCCGTCGATTTTCATAACCAATCAAACGATAGGCTTGGACTTTGGCAGGATTAAACTCTACTTGAATCTTAACATCTTTAGCAATAGTGAGTAGAGTTGCTCCAATTTCGTTAACCAGGACTTTCTTCGCTTCTAACTCGTTATCAATATAAGCATAATTACCATTTCCTTTATTAGCAATTTTTTCCATCTTGGAGTCTTGTAAATTACCGGTACCAAATCCTAATACGGTCAGGAAAACTCCTTTTTTTCGCTTCTGATCAATTAGTTTAACTAATTCGGTATCACTGGAAACTCCGACATTAAAGTCTCCGTCGGTTGCGAGAATAACTCGGTTATTTCCTGATTTAATAAAATTATCCTGGGCGAGTTTATAAGCCAGTTTAATTCCTGCTCCCCCAGCAGTAGACCCTCCGGCATTGAGATTCTCAATAGCTGTTAAGATTTTATCTTTCTCGTTGCCTGGAGTAGGAGGTAAAACCACGCCCGCAGCGCCAGCATAGACGACAATACTAACTTGGTCTTCTTCTCTCAATTCATTGACTAGCATCCGAAAAGCATCTTTGAGCAGGGGAAGCTTATTGGGACTATTCATAGAACCAGAGACATCCAGCAAAAAGACAAGATTGCTGGGAGGCAAATCTTCAATGGCCATCTTTTCCCCTTGGATACCAATGTGAACTAATTGGTGAGTGGGATTCCAAGGAGCTTGGGAAATTTCTGTGGTAATCGAGAAAGGGCGATCGCTTTCTGGTTCGGGATAGTCGTAGTTAAAGTAATTAATTAATTCTTCGATACGGATGGCATCAGTAGGGGGGAGTTGACCGTTATTAAGGAAACGACGAAGATTGCTGTAGGAGGCGGTATCAACATCAATCGCAAAGGTAGACAGGGGATTATGCTTTACTCTCTTAAAGGCATTCTCATCAATGGGACTATAGTTTTCTCTGTTGCTGACTTCTGGAATAGCTTGCTCTGGAATTGAGCTACTAGGAACTGCTTTCAAGGCTGCATTTGGGCTATGGGAGAGTGGCCTTGGGGCTTGGGGTCTCAAACCTCTGTTACTGAAATTCTGATTAACACTATCCGCCGACCTCCCGACCTGGGCTGATTCCATAAGTTCTGATTGGCGCTGTCTTTGGTCACGTTCTACGTCTTGCGCTACAGGTAGATTAGAGCTTTTTTCTGATTCTTGGGCTGAACGCTGATTGTGGCAAGCTGTTGTTAGCTGTGCCAAGATAGCAACCATTCCGGAAAGGAGGAATAGTCTAAGTAATTTGTTCATTTGATTTGCCCTCTGTATTGCTTATTCCTAAGCTAATCGACAACAGAAGGCTGATGGTCTGTGTTGCGCTTTCTGTAACGGTTAATCGGGAATCGGGAATCGGGCATCGGGCATCGGGAATCGGGAATCGGGAATCGGGAATCGGGAATCAGGGAATCGGGCATCGGGCATCGGGAATCGGGCATCGGGAATAGTGATTAATCGTAAGGTGGGCAGTGCCTAGCAATCCTATGGTCAGCTAATGAATCTGGAGGAAATTACGCTGACCACTGACGGCTGACGGCTGTTCGCGTAGCGTGCGCGTAGCGCATATGCTTACGTTAGGCTCTATATTAAATGGTATTTTGCAGGGTAAACGGATCTAATTTTGTTAATTCCTATCTATAATGTTTTTACCATCAAATAAACACTATATGTATAAAATATATTGTCAACTATCGCCATAAGGCCAGGTTTATTGAAAACTCCCCTGGTTGATTGACAAGATGGGTTTATTCTATGATACTTTTACAGATATAGGAGTGGAAGCAAAGCTTAAGATATCTTATGCTTCCTGATCCAAAGCTACCTGTCCCCTTTCAATAAGAAAACTATGTCTTAAGCTGTACTTCTCTTCCTATCAAATTAGATAAACCATGGCTACTCGCCATAGTTTATACTGATGATGTACTTAACCCTTTTTATAGAACTTTTCTTAATTAGGAGGTACACATCATTTTTTTTGGTTCGCTATTCCCTATATCCTTTTATAGGTTCCGGTAATCCAATTTTCTGGTGATCCGCTATTTCCTGTTGCCTAAAATTGAGGATTATATACCTCAAATCGTTTAAAACCACTGTTTACAACCACTAGATAATCCCTAATTAAGGAAGTTGATCATGTCTACTAAAAGTTCTGCAATCTGGGGATCTTCTTCCTTAGCAATTGCCATTTTTGCCCTATCGTCTTCACCAATTCTGACTCGCATAACAGAACATGATATGGGCCCTTATGGAACAATATTTAATCGGTTTTGGATTGCCAGCCTAGCGTTGGGCCTTGGCAAGGTTATCAAACTACTTTGGGATAAGCACAGCGGACGCTTATCTACTACTGATAACACTGATAACAAGGCTTATACTGTAAAGGATTTTTTCTCCTTATTTCTTGTTGCTAGCTTAGATTCAATTTGCCTAGTGACGTGGGCTTGGTCTCTGACAAAAACAAGTGTTGCTAATTCTAATCTTCTCCACAACACCACTCCTATCTTTGCAGCTGTCGGCGGATGGTTACTGTTAAGCCAATCCTTTAATCGTCGCTTCCTAATCGGCATGATGCTAGCTCTAGGAGGAACGTTCTTAATTGGTTTTAACGATTTTCATATCGATCGAGATACATTGATAGGGGACAGCGTTGCATTACTATCTGCCCTTTTCTATGCGGCTACACTTTTGGTAACAGAGAATCTCCGAGTAAAATTTGACACAAGCACAATTTTACTATGGCTTTATACCTTGGGTGGCCTATTGTTGTTACCATTAACATTGCTATTTGAAGATAGACTATTTCCTGCTTCCTTTTCATCATGGTCTGCTGTTATTGGCCTAGGACTTTGTGGCTCTATAATTGGATTGGGTGCATTATTCTATAGTCTCAAACAATTTTCATCTAGCTTTGTCTCTCTCATCCTATTGCTGGAACCCATGATTGCAGCATTATTTGCCTGGCTAATTTTTGCAGAAAAATTGAGTTGGTTAAATGGCTTGACGTTTATAATCGTATTATCTGGGATTTATCTGGCTCAATCAGATGGAGAATTAGATAATATCGGCTCTACCGAAGCTACTTAATATGTAATAGCAAAGGGAACAGCTAGGGGAGCATGTCAAATTTGTAATTAGGTACATAGATCCCCCCTAACCCCCCTTAAAAAAGGGGGGAATTAGATTGAAAAGTCCCCCTTATTAAGGG
>NZ_JAAHHU010000389.1:0-4001 GCF_010672095.1 Moorena sp. SIO3I6
TCCCCAGTCCATAACTCAAAACTGTACATCAGACGCAGCAATTGCCCTAGCAGTGTATAGTCATTTCGGTCGCCAAGGTCTAGAACAATTAGAGGGAGAGTTTTCTCTGGTGGTGTGGGATGGGGAATTACAACGGCTGTTCGCCCTGCGTGACCCCCTTGGTTCCTGGCAGTTATTCTGGCTCAACACAGGAACAAAGCTAGCTCTTAGCACTAGTATCCTACCCCTCCTAGATTTGCTCCCCAATAAGCCCTTCAACCTTGACTTTCTCGCCCAATTTCTGATGTTGCCCTCTCCCGCTCTCGAGCTACCAACTGAGGAAACAGCATTCACGGGCATCAACCGTGTACTTCCTGGCACAATACTGACAATTACTGCTACCGGAAAGGTAGAAACCTACCGTTGGTGGGATTGGGCAGCAAAACAACACCACAACAACAGCCTTACCCTAGAGTCAGCAGGGGAACACTACGCCCATCTGTTGCGGCAAGCGGTTAAACAACGAATGGAGCGAGGGCAAATTGCTGCCCACCTATCCGGGGGAATGGATTCTTCCAGTGTCGTTTGTCTCGCCCGGGATTGGATGTTGTCTGGGGTAGGCAAACCCCAGTTAGACACCCTAACAGCAGTTTACAAACGTCCTAGCTTGGCTGGTGAGCGAGCATACGCCGAGATGGTGCTAGAACAGGGTGGACCGATTGTCCCTCACTTCATCGATGCTGACGACGCCCTGGTCTTTCGCTGGTTCAATGATGACATCCCTTACCATGACGAACCCTATGCAGGTCTATCCCACCTAGCCATGGAAAAGCTTTTAGTGGAAGCTGCCCATAAACTGGGAGCCGATACCATTTTAACCGGTATGGGAGCTGATGAACTGCTGGTAGGAACACGCCTGAGTATGGCGAGTCAGTTGCGCCAAGGTCAATGGTTAGCAGCATTTTCCGAAGCCCAACGCATGGCACAGGCTAATAACCAGAGTATCTGGTCAATCCTTTATCAATTCGGCATTGGGCCTGCTTTGCCGATGCTGATGGTGGGTACTATTGGCACCTGGTGGCGGGGTGGGTTTGGACGCTGGCCCAAGGTCGGAAAATTTGCCATTCCTCCCTGGATATTGCCCGAATTTGCCCAATGTTTCAAAATGCAGACCATTGGCAAACAAAATGCTCAAAGACTATACGGTGGTTCCGCTGAATTATCTGTGGATTTGTGGTCTCTCCAAACCTCCGTAGGTGATTGGTCTCGATGGTATCTGGCAGCACCACAAGGTATGCACAACTCCCATCCTTTTCTTGATTCTCGCGTGCTGAGTTTCTGCCTAGAATTGCCCACAGCCCTCAGAGAAATCCCTGGTATGCCCAAGCCAGTTCTGCAAACAGCTATGCGGGGAATACTGCCAGAACCAATTCGCACCAGACGTGACAAAGCTACATTTAACGATATCTATTGGCTTGGTTTGTCTAAACATTTACCCTGTTTAGAATTCATGGTGCGTAATTCCCCCAGCCAAGAATTAGGCATATTTGATGCCCAGCAACTGATTCACGCTATGCGCCAGGCTGCCGTTGGCATTGGAAATATGGAAGCCATCTATCACATTAACACGACATTGGCACTCATCGCTTGGTTCGACCAAATGATGGCAGCACAGCATCAACCTCTAGAAGCACCAACGGAAGTACACCAGCTACATCGGCAAGTCGAAATCACTTGTTAGGATCATGTTCGGGTGGGTGAGGTACAAATGTTTGATTTTTAGGGAGCAGGGAGTAGGGACTTCGGAGCAGTGAAGTTAATAATATTAAACAACTCCTAATTCCTGCTAGGAGCGGAAGTGAGGGAAGATGTAAACTATCATTTGCACCTCATTAGGATAAAAAATATATCGTAAAGCACTACACATTAAGGTTAGGACATTTATAAAAGCAGCAAAAGCTATATATAACAAGCTATTGCTAGCATGCCTATTGCCTTGCGCGTAGCGCTATCCCAAGAGTCAGCAAAATTACAGCCATGACCACACTAGAAGCTTATAACCTCCAAAAAAACTACCGACAGCGGGGAAAGATCGTTGCAGCAGTACGTGGGCTATCCTTAACCATTGAACCAGGGGAAGTCTTGGCTTTTCTTGGTTCCAATGGGGCAGGTAAGACGACCTCCATTAAGATGATTGCGGGTTTAATTCGACCTGATCGGGGTTCAGTAAAAATAGCTGGTCGTGATCCCCATCGCCATCCCCAGGCACGGCGGCTGGTGGGTGCGGTTCTTGAAGGTAACCGCAACCTCTACTGGCGTTTGACTCCCGAGGAAAACCTGGAATATTTCGGAGTCTTAAGAGGCTTGAGCCAAAAAATCGCCCATCGTCAGGGTTTGGCCTTATTAGACAGATTTGGTCTGTTGTCCAAACGTCACACTCCTGTACAAGGACTATCCCGGGGGATGCAACAGAAATTAGCGATCGCTGTTGCTTTGGTTCATCAACCCCGATTACTGCTCCTAGATGAGCCCACTTTAGGGTTAGACGTAGAAGCCAGCCAGCGGGTCAAAACCATGGTTCGAGAAATGGCACAAGCAGGCTGCGCCATTCTACTGACCACCCATCAACTCAATGTGGCCCAAGAAATTGCTGACCGGGTCGCTATTATTCAACAAGGTCAAATCATTGCTCTGGAACCAACTCGCCAGATTATCCAGCGGTTTTCTGGGTCCACCTATGCGATCGCAATCGAAGGCTGCTTAGACCAGGTAAGACTCAGCAAACTGGAAGCATTAGGTGGCGTGGTACAAAAGGGAGAAATTCTTTACCCTGGCACACCAGAAGGTCTTTATCAAGTATTGCAAATCCTCAATCCTTTGCCTTTGGTGCAAGTCAAAAAGGATGAGGCTGATTTAACAAAAGTATTCTTAAAACTAGTGGGATAGAAAAGCCATGCTGCAATTGCTCCGGGCTGAATTCAAGCGTACTTGGACTGAGTTTATCCGCTATCCAGTTGAAGCATTTTCCTCCGTCGCCGTCACAACATTCATTTTTTATGGAATGTTTATCAGCGTTCGGTTTGTTGCTGGGCCCCAACTAAGTGTTGGCAATCGAATTGATACGATTGTCGTCGGTTACGTGCTTTGGGTTTTAGTCTTATCTGTTGTTAATGATATTGCCATTACTTTACAAATAGAAGCCCAAACTGGAACCCTAGAACAAGTTTTCCTTTCATCGTTCAGTGCTGCCAAAGTTTTTTTAGCTAGAACTGTCGTTAGTCTGGCCTTACGTCTTATCTTAAATGTCAGTCTATTGCTGCTGATCACTCTCGTAACTGGAAGCCGTCTCAGCTTTCCTCCCAGTTTACTCTTACCTCTGTGTACCTTGTTACTAGGAGCCTACGGTCTTTCCTTCTTGATGGGTGCTTTGGCCTTAGTGTTCAAGCGTGTCGAGCAAGTATTAGGACTTTTCCAGTTTACGTTCTTGTTTTTACTGGCCGTGCCTACAGAAACATGGCTGAGCCGATTCCAAGGTTTAAGACTATTGTTACCAATGACAATGGGTGCAGATGGACTGCGCCAAGTGATGGTAAGCAATCAAAGTTTAGATATCTCTGAGTTTGCCCTTGCCTTAGTCAATGGCATAGTCTATTTTACCTTCGGGTTACTGGTTTTTCAATGGGCGGAACGCCAAGCTAAGCAACACGGAATATTAAGCGGATATTAATTAGACCTATTGCATAAGTCTGATCAACCTTGCTGAAGACAAGGCAAAAGGAATCCCCCCTAACCCCCCTTAGTAAGGGGGGCATGCTAAAGGCAAAAGGAATAGATTTTGATTTCATATTTATTTTTGTAAGAGGTCTATTCTCTACTCTAGCATTGACAAATGAATTTCAAAAAAGGATGACAGGTTTTTTCATTACCAAAAATCTCTATATAGTTGATTAACTATTGCCTATTGCCTATTGCCTATTGCCTATTGCCTCTTGCCTATTGCCTCTTGCCTATTGCCTCTTGCC
>NZ_JAAHHU010000039.1:0-51719 GCF_010672095.1 Moorena sp. SIO3I6
CTCCCTTCTCCCTCTGCCCTGCTCCCTGCTCCCTGCTCCCTGCTCCCTGCTCCCTGCTCCCTGCTCCCTGCTCCCTGCTCCCTGCTCCCTGCTCCCTGCTCCCTGCTCCCTGCTCCCTGCTCCCTGCTCCCTAAAACCCGGATATTTGTACCTCACAAGTCCTAGAATTGCTATATAATAAGTTGCTGTAAGCTTTTGTAAATTTTTATTTTTTTTGCATGGTAAACTGTCTCTTATTTTAGGGTTTGTTTTGCAAGTAAAAGCTAGCGCTATTTACTACTTGAAGAGACGAAATATTTTTTATGCTTAGCAGAATATGCTGCTACGCAAATCATCATCAGATTGCCTCTTCTATATATATGTGCAGAACTGTCAGAAAGTGTGACACCCTCCCGAAAAAATTTTCAAAAAAAAAAACAGGGTGCTTGAATTTTCAATAGCAGCACCTCTAGAGGAATGAGCCAGTCAATGTCACAGAATCCTTGAAAAGGCACATTAATATATAGCCTGGCGATCAGACTCTAAAGCTGCTAGTAGGCGCTGAAAGAACATGCGTACTAATTTTGCGCAAAAATTCTTTGGGGTAGGAATTCTACTCTGAGTTAAAACCTGCTGGATAGTTTGTAGCGTCTAGGCAGGTACTCAACAGGAAATCGTCGCTATTTTAACACTCGTCTTGGATTGCTCAATTACTATGTCAAAGAATCACCAGAAAAAACCAAGTAACCACAACTTCCCAGTTTGGCAGATTACTTTACCGCTCTGTGGAGTCCTGATCTTTGCTATAGGAGCTATCACCACAATCTATATGATCAACGGTCGCTACCTTTTTCACCTAAAGGCTACTCCCAAGGAACTCGAAATCATGACTGATGTAGACAAAAGGGAAATCACAAACAAATCAAAAACAAATCAAATTAGGACAAGCGATCAATAGACTTCGCTAGTTTTTCTGGGAGGTCTAATCAACAAGGGGGTATGGCAGGTGTAGTGAGGAGGGGAGTGGGAATAAGCTGTTAGCGATTTAAATTCTGAATCGGGGCGCTTTGGGGAGATGGGCAGAGGCTATGACGGGGTGACGGTTACCCTACACCGGAAAACCCACACTCTTTCCCCTACTCCCTGCTCCCTGTTCCCTGCTCCCTAAAACCTAGGACGAGTTACCTGACCCAATTCAGAACTACAATAGATTAACGACCAATACTCACAATCCAGGTACCGACATAAGTGGGTAGTGGAATATCACCAGCAGCTAAGACATAACAAACGAAGTAATAAGTACCCCCATCAGGGTTTTTGACATTGGAAAATACTAATTCCACATTTTCATTGGCTGGAACTGGCTCTTCCATGTAAATCTGAAGGCTA
This sequence comes from Moorena sp. SIO3I6, assembly GCF_010672095.1. Lineage (NCBI taxonomy): Bacteria > Bacillati > Cyanobacteriota > Cyanophyceae > Coleofasciculales > Coleofasciculaceae > Moorena > Moorena sp. SIO3I6. The sequence goes on from NZ_JAAHHU010000039.1 coordinate 1,369, forward strand.
TAATTCTCTTTGTCCCAGACTACTTCAGAGACCGGGAGGGATTTACCGTCAACGCGCACCTCAATTTTGTCCACGTCGAACTTACCATCGTAGTAATCTGGATAAGAAATAGAAAACTGAGCAACTCCCAATTCCAGTTTCTTCTTGGGAATCTTCAAGCGGTAACGATCCCAGTAATTGGGGGCACCGTTAAAATCTAGGTGATATCTCAGGATATTTTCCCGCTTAACACCACTCCAGAGTACCAATCCGGGATTACTCTGGGCTAAGCTCCGAACCGATAGCCCGGTCAAGACACAACCAGCTAATGCGATCGCGGAAATCAGACGTTTGATGGAAGATTGTGTGGATAGCATAAATCTAATGCTGCTGACTTGAGCTGACAATTAACAGTTATTTGTTTTTTCACTGTACTACTTATATATATATACGCAAAAAAAAATATATATATATACGCAATATATCCCTAATACGTAAGCATTCAGCGGTCAGCGGTCAGCAGTCAGTGGTCAGTGGTCAGCGGTCAGCGGTCAGCGGTCAGCTTATTTTATTCAAAAGCTGTTCGGTGTAGCTTGGCCACAGGCCCACAGCTGATAGCTGATAGCACCTCAAGTAGCGTGCGCGTAGCGCTAATCGCTGATAGCTGATAGCTGATAGCACCTCAAGTAGCGTGCGCGTAGCGCTAATCGCTGATAGCTGATAGCTTACCCTAATACCAATTTCAAACCCTATCGCTACACCTTAATCACTCACTACACCCTATTACCCCATCACCTATAAATCGATCTGACTAGTAAAGATTACCTACGACAACTGAGTGCAACAGCACAATTCCTAAAACAAGTTAAAAATAATCCTCTCTTTTGGCAGATCACCATAGGATCCAAAAAGAGATCCGGTTATGGGGAAACATGTATTTGAACAGTCAGAGAAATTTATATAGAGAAATTGATGCCAGCAGTTCAAATTCAGCAAGAGGCCATGCCTGGTGTTGGATACCACGACAAGTAGCATACAAGGACAAGTAGCACAGATGGGAAGCCAGTCAGCTGATCATAAGTGAGTTAATCGCCCAGGCTTAAAAGCATTGGCGGTGTCAGGGAGCAAACTGATCCCGTTCTAGTTGAACTTGGGAATCCTCTAAACAGGGTGAACATCCCCCAGCAAGAAGAAGCTACCAGTTGCTAAAAACCACTCGAAATCAAAAGAAATAGAAGGATAGATTGTCAACAAGGGACAACATTTTTCAAAGAAGTTGTTACCTGATTCTATTTACCGAAAATAGTTACGGAAAACAGTTATTATCGTCAGTTTTCCTGATTCTTGTTGTCCTCACCTAAGGAGTATTTGTCACCCATGACCAAAAGCTATGTTAGGAGATACGGTGGCCTTAGCCCCTGAAAGTGGCTGGTCTGGACATCCTTTGCCTGATGCCTCTAGACCCACCTTAGTGATCAATGAATTTTCCGTCGTTATTCCATTTAGACAACTGAAGGAGAGTCAATGACCCTAGCCATTCCCAAAGAGGCTGAAACGTCAGATTTACAGCCAACCAAAACTCGCATGAAGGTTGGTATCCCGAAAGAAATTTACCCAGGTGAATGCCGGGTAGCTGCTACACCGGATACAGCGAAGGTGCTCCAGAAACTTGGCTTTGATGTGCTGATTGAATCGGGAGCAGGAGAGACAGCTAATTTTCCTGACAATGCTTACGAACAAGCAGAATGCCAAATCATCCCTGATGCGAACAGCCTTTGGTCAGAGGCAGATATTGTCTTAAAAGTGCGTCCCCCTGAGATGCATCCAACTCTAAACAAGCATGAGTCTGAGTTGCTATCGGAAAATGGCACTTTAATCAGCTTTATCTGGCCAGCCCAAAACCAAGAACTGCTGGAACAACTGTCAAGCCGTAAGGCTACAGTGTTGGCTATGGATGCGGTACCCCGGATCACGAGGGCGCAAAAGATGGATGCCCTCAGTTCTATGGCCAATATTGCTGGTTACCGGGCTGTGATTGAGGCAGCCAATAACTTTGGTCGCTTCTTTACTGGGCAAATTACTGCAGCAGGGAAAGTTCCCCCAGCTAAAGTGTTGGTGATTGGTGCTGGGGTAGCTGGACTAGCTGCTATTGGTACCGCTAAAGGTCTGGGTGCTGTTGTGCGCGCCTTCGATACCCGCCCCGTGGTTAAGGAACAAGTGGAAAGCATGGGGGGAGAGTTCCTGGAACTGGACTTCAAAGAAGACGGTACAGGATCTGGGGGCTATGCCAAGGTGATGAGTAAAGAGTTCATCGAGGCGGAGATGGCATTGTTCGCTGCACAGGCTAAAGAAGTGGACATCATCATCACCACTGCCCTGATCCCCGGTAAAAAAGCACCGCTGCTGATCACTGAAGAAATGGTAGCGAGTATGAAAGAAGGCTCAGTGGTCGTAGATATGGCAGCTGAGCAAGGGGGTAACTGTGAAGTTAGCAAAGCCAATGAGGTCTACAAATACAAAGGTGTGACCATCATTGGTTTAACTGACCTACCCAGCCGTATGGCTACTCAATCTAGCCAACTCTATGGCACCAACCTTTGTCATCTCCTCAAGGACATGGGTGGTAGTGAAAATTACCGTGTCGATATGGAGGATGAAGTGGTTCGGGGAGCCTTAGTGCTAAACGCTGGGGATGTAACCTGGCCCCCACCCAAGCGGCCTACACCTCCAGCACCTCCCAAACCCGCACCGGAACCCCAGACTGCGGTAACTAAAGAGGAGTCTGTGCCAGAGACTAAGAAATCAAAGGGTATCATGGGCTTGCTCTGGCCAGTGTTAGTGGGACTCGCCTTAGTTGGCTTGGGAATCGGAGCACCACCTTCTTTCCTCTCCCACTTCACGGTATTTATCCTGGCCTGCTTCGTAGGCTGGCAAGTGATCTGGAACGTAAAACCAGCCCTGCACACTCCGTTGATGAGTGTTACTAATGCCATTAGCGGCATCATCATCATTGGTGGAATGCTGCAAATTTCCGGCGCAGCCACCTCACCTACTACTATTCTGGGTGCGATCGCAATTTTAGTTGGAACCATCAACATCTCCGGTGGCTTCCTAGTAACCCAACGCATGCTCAAGATGTTTCAGAAATAGGTTAGACCCTTGAAGGTTTGAAGGTTGAAGGTTTGAAGGTTGAAGGTTTGAAGGTTTGAAGCTTTGAAGGTTGAAGGTTTGAAGGTTGAAGGTTGAAGGTTTGAAGGTTTGAAGGTTACAGGTTGAAGGTTGAAGGTTTGAAGGTTTGAAGGTTACAGGTTATCTTATGAACCTACCCTTCACCGAAGGCCAAAGGCCAACAACCAAACCACCTACCCTACACCGAACGCCAAAGGCCAACAACCAACTAACCTTGGCCTATTGGCCACGCTACGCGAACATTCAACATTCAACATTCAACATTCAACATTCAACATTCAACATTCAACATTCAACATTCAACATTCAACATTCAACCAACTAACCTTAAACATTCAACCAACTAACCTTCAACCTTAACGTTGAACACCATAAAACTAAGGAGACTATGTCAAATAATCTGTTGACAGTTGCCTATATTGCAGCTAGTGCTTTATTCATTCTCAGCCTGGGGGGATTATCTAACCAGGAAAGCGCCCGTAAAGGTAATATTTACGGGATTCTTGGAATGCTGATTGCTTTTGTTGCGACTGCCCTAAGTAGCAATGTAACGGCATACCTCACTCTGGGAGGGATGATTCTACCAGGAGTGATCATTGGTGCGATCGTGGCATCTCGGGTAGCCATGACCTCCATGCCAGAACTGGTAGCAATTCTCCATAGTTTTGTCGGTCTTGCAGCTGTACTGGTGGGTATTGCCAATTACCTGCAAGGGGGGGAATCCCTAACGGGTGCAGAAGTAACTATTCACCAGTTAGAAATTTATATTGGTGTGTTCATTGCGGCAATTACCTTCACCGGTTCAGTGATAGCCTTTGGTAAACTACGAGCTATCATCAGCAGCAAACCCCTAATGTTACCAGCACGCCACCTACTCAATCTGGCTATGCTTGGGGCTGTAATCGGGCTGGGTTACCAGTTCATGACAGCAGAGGGGACGGCTGGTCTGCAACCCTTGTTGATTATGGCTGCGATCGCATCAGTGTTAGGCATCCACCTGGTAGCTGCTATTGGGGGTGCTGATATGCCAGTGGTCATCTCCATGCTCAATAGTTATTCCGGATGGGCCGCTGCAGCAGCAGGCTTTATGCTGTCCAATGACCTGTTAATTATCACTGGTGCCCTAGTAGGTAGTAGTGGTGCTATCCTCAGTTACATCATGTGCCGAGCCATGAACCGCTCCTTCATCAGCGTGATTTTAGGAGGCTTCGGCGAAGGTGCAGGAACTACAGCTAAAGCTAAAGGTGGTGATCAGCCGGAAGGTCAAGTCACCGAGACCACAGTAGAAGATACCGTAGAGCTGCTACAAGGGGCCAAGAGTGTTATGATTGTTCCCGGTTACGGCATGGCAGTAGCTCAGGCTCAGCATCCGGTGTCCGATATTACCAAGATTTTGAGGAATGCTGGTATCAATGTTCGCTTTGGCATTCATCCAGTTGCTGGACGACTACCAGGACACATGAACGTGCTGCTAGCTGAGGCAAATGTGCCTTATGATATCGTTCTAGAAATGGATGAGATTAACGAGGACTTCCCAGAAACCGATGTAGTACTCGTGATTGGTGCTAATGATACCGTTAACCCTAGTGCCATGGAAGACCCCAGTAGCCCAATTGCTGGGATGCCAGTCTTAGAGGTTTGGAAAGCTGGTACAGTTGTGGTGATGAAACGGGGAATGTCCAGTGGCTATGCTGGCGTTGGCAATCCCCTGTTCTTCAAAGAAAACACCAATATGCTCTTCGGTGATGCCAAGACTAACGTTAGCGCTATCCTAGGCAAGCTCGTAGAATCTAGCCGGGACAGTGCAGCATCTAGCTCAGGAAAAGTCTTAGCTACATCCTCTGCGGGCTGAGTAAGGGTTAGAGGGGAATGACACCCTCGTTAAGGCTCAAACCTTGACTTGATGTCGAGTGTGGCGGAAGGTAGGAGTGTGGAAAGGGGATATTTTATGGTAAAAATTCCCTGCGATTCTCTCCTCCTTCTTCTTCCTCTTCCCTATCTTCGTAAGCATTAGCTGTTGGCGTAGCCTGCGCGTAGCGCATATGCTTACATTTTATCTTTGATTTCAACAGCAAGATAACGGAAATAATTGATATGGGTTTTTCTGTAGACGTTACTAGCAGCAACTACGCCACTGAAGTTTTAGAAAAGTCTTTTGAGAAGCCTGTATTAGTAGACTTCTTTGCTACGTGGTGTGGCCCTTGTCAACTCCTAAAACCAACCTTAGAAAAACTAGCTAAAGAATACGACTTTGTTTTAGCCAAAGTTGATATTGACCGCAACCAAGATTTAGCAAATAACTTTCAAATTGAGGGAGTACCCGATGTCCGAATTGTCACCAATGGTGATATGATTCCTGGTTTTGTCGGGGTTTTGCCAGAGATTCAGTTGCGGGAAATGTTAGCTAGGTTAAATCTGAAGTCTGAGCTAGACATTGGACTAGAAGAAGCTCGGGTTGCCATGGCAACTGAGGATATATCCCGAGCCAAACAGCTGTTTGAACAGCTAATTGCCAAGTATCCAGAGAATCAAAGTTTAGTCATTGAAGTGGCCAATTTTTTGGTTCACATTAATGAGCCAGAAGAGGCAACCATACTCTTAGAAACCATTCAATACAATGATCGAGAATATTTCCCCAGAGCTCAGGCAATCAGAGCATTGATTCAATTTAAGCAGCAGGCGAATCCTATTGGGGAAAGTGAATTAGATCAGTTATTTGCTCAGGCATCTCGGTTAGTTGTAGAGGGAGACTATGAAGCAGCCCTGAAAATCTTTTTAGAAATTGTCAGTAAACATCGTAACTATAGAGATGATGGTGCAAGAAAATCCATGATTGCGGTGTTTGATGTGCTGGGTAATGACCATCCCCTGACGAAAAAGTATCAGCGGGAGTTGATGCTATCCCTATATTAGTTTTGGCTAAGGGTTTAATAGGGAAAATCGAAAATAAGAATGCTCTTCCGTAATTGTTATGCTAAATAAACAGTCTGTAATAGGGAACAGGGAACAGGGAATAGGGAACAGTGGGAAGAGGCTGTATTCAGTAACTTTTGTTAGTTGAATAGCATAATTTTCCTTGTACAGTAAGCTTTATGAGTTTTTTTAACTGGAACTTTAGCATAAAAGGTACTGAAGAACCAATAAAAAAAATAAATCTCTTATCAAGTAACCAGTTACCAGTAACTGGTTGCATGTAACTTGTTTTAACCTGAAATATCAGTAGGGTAATCTGTATGAGCAGCTTCTAACTTCATCAAAATCTTTGGCTTCAGCTTTTGAAACTCTTGCTTAAGTATGCGTTTGCTCAACATTGCTTGATTAGTTGAGTTTATTGTCTTAGACGAATTCGCCCAATCAATGAATAGCTGGCGTTGGGCAGGAGCAATGGTTGAGGTCATGACATTAGCACACTTTTCTGGTTTTGATTGATCAAAAAACAAAATACTGTAATATCCAGTATCTCCCAAAAGTCTGATTATGTTCTGACCCTGATTTGTTTTGAGGTCTAAGTAGCAAGGAAGCCAACAAGCACCGTGGTAGCGATTATGCACTGCGGTAATCCATAGCACCATTGGATGAGGTAGAATAAGATACAAGAATTGGTTGTAGCGTGTACTAACCTGACGGTTCTCAATCTCTTCTTTAGTCAGCATCACCCAGAGGGTAGGAAAGGTTTGGCTTGTGGTACGAATTATCTTAGAAAAGACAATAGATGCTTTAGGCTTGTCATCGGGCCAGGAGGTTTGCCGACAAATATCATTCCCTGATACGGGAAGTATTTGTGTTACCTTACTCAGAGGCTTCTCGGATAGTATTGTTTGAATCCGATGACCCAGATAGCGACCGCGATCATGACCTTCGTTTAATGAATCCAATGTTCGTAGGATAATCCCGACATTTTGAGGACGATCAGATACCTCTTTCGCTATACAGGTCATGATTAGCTTCTCTAGGGACTTCGGCAGCTTTAGCTTGGGGTTAATCGATGCAAATGATTTAGGTGGGCTGAAGTGATGAGCTTTGTACCAACTACCAAAGGAATGATCTTCTGGAAGAATGGGCATGTGACCAGTTAACATCTCAAACATCATCACCCCTAGACTATAGATATCAGAGCGTTTATCCAGTTCCTTTCCCTCCATTTGTTCCGGTGAACAATAGGCTAGGGTACCCATAAAAGAATGGGTTTGAGCACCATCAAACTGAAGAAGCTTAGCAATGCCAAAGTCAAGGATTTTGATCAGTTCACCGAAGGAGGAATCTTCGACAACGATAATGTTACTGGGTTTAATATCACGATGCACAATTGGAGTGAGTGTGCCTTTAAATACAATGCCTTGGTGAGCACATTGTAATCCCAGACAAATTTGACGGGCAATATGCAAAAATCGGGGTAAGGATAGGGTTTTAGTGTGAATTATTGCGCTTAAATTTCCCCCTGCCAAGTATTCCATGACGTAGAAGGAAATATCGTTTTCATCTATGCCATAGTCCCTAACTCGCACGATGTGATTGCTTTTCTCACCAAGCAAAGCGCAAATCGTTGCTTCCCGCTCAAAGCGATCGCGCATTTTTTGGTTCAATAATGTATGGGAGAGAAACTTGACAGCAACGGTTACACCTCCGAGGAGCATATCTTTGGCTTGATACACTTGACCCATAGCACCTTTGCCGATCAACTTGACCAGTTGATAGCGATTGGCGAGTAGACGACCTTTGTTAGGGTCTGTGATCATAAGTTCCTTGGTGAAATCTGGAAAATAACGTGTTCATGAATCATTAGTCTCTAGTCATCGCTCATTGGTCATTGGTCATTGGTCATTGGTCATTGGTCTTTTGTAAATACCAGCAGACTTAATGTGGATCACAAAAAACTAAGGACTAAAGACTAAGGACTAAACTGACTAAGGACTAAGGAAGATGAACTAAATAGCAACGGTCACAGGTGTACTGCTATTAAAACTCCCTTAATTCCAGAATACTTCTATTGTGGCTGACGTTCCAAAGTTGCTTCCATTGTGCTACTGAGATAATGACCTGCCATAATGCTACTGGAGAGGTAGTATATATTTTCATTACGTTGATACCGGGTTTCAAAACCACTGCGTCGTTGGGGATCCCCTAATACCCAATACCGTTGCACAATGGATTCTCGAGCCACCCAGCCTTCTCCCTCGACACGACCTAGGAGGCTATGCTGTAAGACAAAGGTATACTTCTGGTCGCCAGTATCGAGACGCCCTAGATACTGGCAAGAGATATCCTCCCGTTCACGATTGGGAAAAACCAGTCTTGTGACCATGGTAAACCAGTTTTCCCGACTCCAGGTAACCATCGTCCCACCTCTGACTACAATTAATTTTCCATTGCGTTCCAGCCAATTGCCCCGAAGTCTCCAGCATCCTGCCTCCAATAAAAAGGTGTGAGCCACGGTGTTACTCTTTATCTGTTACTGAATATTACTGCTACAAGCCCTCTCATCGTTCCCCACTCATTCTAGCTGCTATCCTTAAGGTTGTGGGGTTTACCCCCTCAGGTTATACCATTGGCAAACTTCCGGGAGTAGCCCGACTCCTACGGAGTAACAGACAAACTAGTTGAACTCTCCCACAGTCTCAGCCAACGGGGATTCTAAGCTGATATGGCAAGAGCAGCTTATTAACTGCATTTGACAACGCATAGGAACCCTAAAATACCCAGTTTTAGGATGAGTGGTGTTGCGATCTCGGAGAATACAGGTTTCCTAGACATACAGCCTCTGAAGCACCGGTTACTTGAGGGAGATTGCCGGGAATACCCAGGTTACGCCAATGAGCCAAAACAGCAAATGCGATCGCTTCTTTAAAATCCCGACTTAACCCAACCTGGTCAGTGGTTAATACTGGCACCGAATCTAGTCTAATTTGCAACCGTTGCTTCAAGTATAAATTGCTTGCCCCTCCACCACACAATAGTACTTGATCTGGCATTTGAGGCAAGAAGTTGCGATAGCTCTCAACAATAGAGGCAACAGTGAGTTCTGTGAGTGTTGCCAGGAAATCAGCAGGAGCAAGGTTATAGGCTTCACTTTCTACCAAACACTGCTTGAGATAATCTCGACTAAACAACTCTCGTCCGGTAGATTTTGGGGGCGGTATATTGAAGAACTCTTGAGCAAGCCACTGTTCGACGAGAGCCTCACAGGGAGTGCCACTTGCTGCCCACTCTCCATTGTAATCATAGGTTTTTCTACCGTTGGTAAAATACTCGACAGCCAGATCTAACAGGGCATTCCCCGGACCAGTATCCCAGCCATATACCTGTTCCAACCAGTTCCCTTCACTAACTGGCAAGTAAGTAACATTACCAATACCACCAATATTTTGGATACATCGGTTATGGGTAGATGACCGGAGCAAACAGGCATCTATCTTAGGAACCAGAGGCGCACCTTCTCCCCCAGCAGCAATGTCAGCCACACGGAAATTGCTGATGGTCTTGATACCGGTAATCTCAGCAATCACCTCTCCCCGTCCCAGTTGAAGGCTATATCCCAGAGTCGTTAGAGGTTGAAGGTTAGCAGGTTGAAGCTTAGTAGGTTGTTCGCGTAGCGTGGCCTTTTGGCCAAGGTTAGCAGGTTGAAGGTTATCAGGTTGTTCGCCTTTGGCGTTCCCGTAGGGTAGGTTAGCAGGTTGAAGGTTAGCAGGTTGAAGGTTAGCAGGTTGTTCGCCTTTGGCGTTCCCGTAGGGTAGGTTAGTAGGTTGAAGGTTATCAGGTTGTTCGCCTTTGGCGTTCCCGTAGGGTAGGTTAGCAGGTTGAAGGTTAGCAGGTTGAAGGTTATCAGGTTGTTCGCGTAGCGTGGCCTTTTGGCCAAGGTTAGTTTCCGTTGCAGGTTGTTCGCCTTTGGCGTTCGAGAAGGGTAGGTTACCAGCTTGAAGGTTATCAGGTTGCAGGTTGTCTGGAAAACCTTGGCCAAAAGGCCACGCTTTCGGCAAAGCCGTTCGCGTAGCGTGGCCTTCGGCCTCCGCTGCGCGAACGCGAACAACATTCAACCGGCCAACTTTCAACTCGGAAGAACTTTCAACATTCAACCTGTCAACTTTCAACTCGGAAAAACCTTGGCCAAAAGGCCACGCTACGCGAACACCCTTGACCCCTAATGGTCGATGGTATACTGTTTGACCATGGGAACCAATTAACTCAGCGGGGGGTAACCCAGTCCCAATTGCCAATGCTGCTTGGGCAAATTGAAATGCGATCGCATCATCCAATGCTGCCAATTCGGCCATGGATAGGGGAGTGCCAGTACAGACAGCTAGAATTTTCTCCCTGAGTTCAGTGGGGTAGCCATAGGTAGCACCAGCCAGTAGCTCAATCTTTAAATCTAAGTCTGAGCCAGAAATCTCTACTAGTGCAGCATCGATGCCATCTACAGATGTACCGCTCATTAAGCCAATTACACGGGTCATCTTAAAATTGTGTTGGGTTAAGGTAAGCTAAAAGTACCAATATAGGATAAATACTGCAACTGATGGGTAACGGATGTAACGGATAGGAGGAGAGGGAAAATAAAAACAGGTTTATTTTTAGCCTTATGTTAGCTACTGACTAGCAATTAATGTTTAGTTAGTCTATCGCTAACTATTTATTGTTCATTTCTAATATTACCACCTAACAATAACAAAACCCCTAAGACTTTAAGCGCAGGAATCAAAATAAGTTGATAATAACTTTAGCTTAGCTATTTTAAGATTTGGGTAATCGTTGGATTTTGGCGGAAAGTGCAGCAAAAAAACCCTAAGCCCGAAGGAACGGCTCAGGGTGGTAATTAAATTTCATCTACTTCTTTTAACTCCACCATTTCTGCCACTGTATCCGGAAAACAGAAACTCAAATAGTCCTTTTCCTATTCCCGTCCTACCCTGCACCGAAGCGCTAGCGCGTCTATGGGCTTTTGCAGTTTCATCAAGAACCATTAGCCCCATAAAGCACACGAGCATTATCACACAAAATCCCCATAGCAACTGACTCCGCCTCCTTAGCAGTCAAATCCCCATCCTGAATCGCTCCCTCCAAAACCTGTGCCAATACTATCCGTGCCCACTTGGCTCCCAAGTAATATAATTCCGGGATATTGTGAGCATCAGAAGAATACATCAGTTTACTGGTTGGGACAAATTCCAATAACTGTTGCGCCACGCTACGCATCCCAGCTACACTTAAAAAAGGCACCGCTAACCCGAAATCTAAATATACTTGAGGATAGACGGCTGCTAGATAACCGGCTTCTTGGGTATAAGGATAAGAGCTATGCAGTAGGACAATCGGAGCGTTACGGAAGCGTTGGTCTTCCAAAAGCGAACGCATATAAACTGGATTAGCCAGCGGTAAGTCTAAATCTGGGTCACCAAACCCTGTATGAAACTGCACAGGTATTCCATGTTTAGCTGCAATTTATAGCGCTTGGGTAATCAAAAAATCAATTAAAGGCTTATCTACCAGCCGCAAGGGTTTTCCCCTCAAGACTTCTTGCTTGAAGGCATCAAAACATTCCTGAGCTACCTCCTGTGGTATCATTTGGATATCCAAACCTGTACGATAGGCAGCAACACTCTTGAAGCCTACCACTTCTGGTAGGGGTGGGTCAATGTTGTAGCGGAAAGTTTCTAGGAAGGTAGCAAAGTCATCTATCTCAGCGATTAGATTTTCTGCTAGATATTCCAAACGAAGGATGTGCTTGACTGCCACAAATTGTTCATGCCATTCTCTAGGAATAATTTTATTTGGTAGCAAACCATCATCTAAGAAAATTGCTTCTAGTTGAGATGATTTAAAACACTCCTGGGTGAGTTTTTTCAAGCCCAATGTCTGGCGACGTTTAAGAATTGCCTCTTCCTCTGGTTCACACTCTAAGAGTTGGGAAATATCCCGAAGGCTTCGTTTGTAGAAAAGGCTGTGACGGGCATGATGATTAATGATATCAGGGTCATAGGCTTCACTGAAGAAGGCAGGATAGGGATAATTCGCAGCAGCTTCAGGAGTTAGCAGGTTGTGAGCGTGTTGGTCAATAGCGGTGATAGTCCACAGCTTAATCATTTCACATTATTAGATGCTAGAGATAATTGTCTGGTAGTTAACGTAAAAAAAAGTTTATTGAACTACGAAGGCAGGAAGTCCCCGAAGACCCCTAGGGTCTGTTTGGAGGATTGGTAGCGATCGCTTTAGTTGTTGGTGGGGTAAACCATTTGGATGGTGATACCTCTAACTGTGTATTTGGTAACTGTGTCTTTGCTAAGATTGCTGGTAATATTATGACAGTAATCCCTAATTTTAATTCAACTAGAATACTGCTTAACCACCAAAGATGAAAAATTTCCCGTTTAAAGTAGTAGTATCCCTAGCTACTTTGCTCACGACAAGTATGGCTAGTGGTAATGCTCAAACTGTCGTTGCTCAGATGGATTTTGACCGCCGTAACGCCTCGACAGAGAAACTTGTGGCACAAGGGAGAATAATCAATGAGTTGTGGCAACAAGCCAGTCAGTTACGAGGAATTGGTAAGTATAGTGAAGAGATAACGATACGGTCGCAGATTGTAAAACTTCAGCCAGACTCTTTCTTAGCTTGGTATTGGCGAGGGGATACGTTGAGTAGCTTGGGCAAGTACGAAGCCGCGATCGCTTCCTATGATCAAGCGATTAAAATTAAGCCCAATTACCTTTTAGCGTGGTTTGAGAAAGGCAAGGCAAACCATGAACTCAAACGATACGATGCGGTGATTACTGCCTGGAAGCAAGCACTTTCAATTCAAGCCACATCAGAATTTGAACAGCAGTTGGTACAGACAATTATTCCTAAAAAAATTGCCAGTGTGCTGCTTTATGATTTAAAACGGTATTCTGAGGCGATCGCATTCTACAACCAAGTACTGGAACTGGATGCCAAGGCTGCTTCAATTTGGATTGACCGAGGCACGGCTTTTTACAAACTTGGTCGATATGAAAAAGCAATCACGGATTTTGACAAGGCGATTCAACTTGATGCTCGAAACTCTTTGGCTTGGAAACAGCGAGGATTTGCCCTCTATCGCATCGGTCACTACGAACATGCGATCGCTTCCTTTAAAAAAGCAGCAAAATACGAGCCTGACGATGTGGAAGTAGCTGGATTACTGACAGTTTTACAAACTTCAGGAGAATCTCAAAGGGAGTTACAAACCTCACAGCAAAGACTCGTTGCGGTTCGCACTGAGATCAGCACGGCTGAAGAAAAACTCCTTCTCCTTAGCAGTGAAACCCAGGCAGCAACAGCACAGCTTGAATCTTCTCAAGCCCAAGTGCGTCAATCTCAGCAGCAGTTAGTGGCTCTCAGAGACAAAATTAAAACCGCACAGTCACAACTAGAATCTTCTCAAGCCCAAGTGCGTCAATCTCAGCAGCAGTTAGTCGCTTTCAGAGGCAAAATTAAAACCGCACAGTCACAACTAGAATCCTCTCAAGTAAAAGTGCGTCAATCTCAGCAACAGTTAGTGGCTCTCAGAGGCGAAATTAAAACTACCCAAGAACGGTTTAAATCCTTCAAGGCAGAACGCCAAAGTTTAGACCAGAAACTAGTGGGTATGCGAGGGGAAATCAAAACTTCCCAAGAACGGCTAGAAGCCTCTCGCCGTGAACAACGAGGCTTAGACCAGAAACTAGTGGGTATGCGAGGGGAAATCAAAACTTCCCAAGAACGGCTAGAAGCCTCTCGCCGTGAACAACGAGGTTTAGACCAGAAACTAGTGGCTGTGGGAGGGGCAATCAAAACTTCCCAAGAACGGCTAGAAGCCTCTCGCCGTGAACAACGAGGTTTAGACCAGAAACTAGTGGCTGTGGGAGGGGAAATCAAAACTTCCCAAGAACGGCTAGAAGCCTCTCGCCGTGAACAACGAGGTTTAGACCAGAAACTAGTGGCTGTGCGAGGGGAAATCAAAACCCTACAACAACAACGAAACACTTTCCGCACTGAAGTACAGACATCACAAGAACGTTTCGTTGCTCTTCGAGGAGAAATACGCAGTTTGGAAGAGAAAATAAATGTATCTCAGGGAAAATTACGTCAATTAAACGATAAAAAGCAAGTTGCAGCCGAGAATCTACGTGTTGCAGAAATTCAGTACTGTGGTTTACAAAAAAAGCTGAGTGAATTGGAGTTAGGAATAAGCGGAATCAGGGGGACACAACAGGCATCATACAAAGTGAAACGTTACCCTCTTGCCAATTAAAGATAGGGACGGTTGCGATTAGATCAAGTGTAAGCATTCAGCCGTCAGCTATCAGCGTGTCGCGTATCAGCTAATGGGCTACGCCCACGCTACACCGAACAGCTAAAGGTCTGTGGCCACGCTACGCGAACAGTTTATGCCCATAGCTTAGGCTACTAATGGTGCTTGTGAATAAAATAAGCTGACGGCTGACGGCTGATAGCTGAATGCTTACGATCAAGTGGGATTTTTTATCCTATCACGTCCCCTTTCTAATTTAAAATATAAACAAGTATGCCTAAGCATTCAGCTATCAGCTTTAAGCTTCTGCTAGCTGTTCGGTGTAGCGTGCGCGTAGCGCATTAGCTGACGGCTGAATGCTTACCAATATCAATTGATTCAATATCGCTCTAATAAAAGCTCGACTTCCTCCTCCAACTCAAAATCTTTCATTGCCTCCCACTCGGCTTTCCTTACCGCTAGATAGGCTTGAGCCAATTCTACTCCTAAGGCATCCAAAAGTACTTGATCAGCACTTAAGTTACCAATCGCTTCCCCTAAATTAGTTGGCAATAACTCAATACCCCTCTGACTACGTTCTAATTCTGTCAAATGTCCTGGATCTACCGCTACGGCTTCTCCCAATTCCAAACTGTTACGAATTCCATCCAAGCCAGCCGCAATTACTGCTCCCAAGGCTAGATAAGGATTAGAAGAAGCATCAACAGTTTTCAGTTCAAAATTGGTTGGACTCTCACCGTCTGGGTTACTCGGTACCCTGACCGCAGCCTCTCGGTTATCGATTCCCCAACAACGGAACGCGCCACTCCAACAATGAGGGCGAATCCGTCGATAAGAATTAGTACTGGGTGTGGTTAGTGCCATTAAAGCAGGTAAATGGTGTAAAATTCCAGCAATAAACTGACAGGCGACTTTGGAAAGTCCCCCATCCCCTTCTGGATTGAGTAACAGGTTTTTGCCATCCCGCCATAGGCTGAGGTGGAGGTGACAACCATTACCAGCTTGGTCAGCTAGGATTTTGGGCAGAAATGAGGCAACCAGGTGATGTTGAAATGCGATCGCTTTTACTGTCTCCCGAAAGGCTATTTGTTGATCTGCCGCTGGTAGGGCTTGGGTGTATAGTATAGAAATTTCCTGTTGACCAGGACCACATTCTGGGTAATACTGCTCTACGGGCATGCCTTGCTCGACCAAGGCTTCAGCAATGTGGTCAATCACCTGCTGATGTTGATCCATTGCCAGCGTCGAGGCAAATACGGTATTGTCTACCGGTAGAATACCCTCAGGGGTTGGCTGCAGCAGGTAAAACTCATTTTCAAATGCAGCAACTACTTGTAAGCCCTCACTTTCCGCTTCTGCTACCATCCTTTTGAGGAAGTTTCGGGGACAATACGGCCATGGGCTACCATTGTTGACCATATCCCCAAACACACGGGCATGACCAGGAGCATAGGGTAAGGGGGTTAAGGTTTCCCAATCCGGTACTAAGCGGATTTCACCGATGGGTCCCAAGCCACTGCCTGGGACTGGGACATCATACATCACCGGTAGAGCTTGCTGGGCTGCTGAAATGCCCACACCGTGCTTGAGGTAGTCTGGTAAGGTTTTCCAGTGGACTGCTTTACCACGGATGATGTTAGCATTGTCGCACCAGAGGATACGCACAAATCGAATACCTAGTTCATCTATAGTGTTCAGGATTTTATTTTTCATTAAAAATTTTTTTTAAGTTATTAGTTTTTGTGGTTTTTAACTAGTAGCAAATATCCTCTCCAAAATCTAGACTCAGTATAGAATAATTAATAATTAATGGTTACTATTGTTACTAGTTAATGGTTACAGGACTTAAGCATAAACCCGGTTTCTTAATATAATTACTGGATATCAGCCTTTGATTTATAACCAGAAACCCGGTTTGAAGGGTCTTGGTGCGTTAGTGCTGATTACTGATACTACTGATAATGAGGTGCATTGATGACATAGCACTTTCTTGCCCCTCATCCTACTAATACCACTATTACCCATCATCCCCCTATTCTTGACCTCCTTACTACCAAGGTCAAGACGTATCGGTCAGGGATAAAGCTGAGATGGGAATGCTCAAACTGCTATCTTGGAATGTGTCAACTTGTCCATCCTGGAACGACTGAAGACTATGACACGAAAGATTATCCGTACCCCCAATGCCCCAGCACCCGTAGGACCATACAATCAAGCGATCGCAGTCAGCGGTCAAATGATTTTTGTCGCTGGTCAAATTCCCCTTGACCCTAGCACCGGTGAGATTGTTGGTGGTAATGATGTCGCCAAGCAGACAGAACAGGTAATGGCTAATCTTGAAGCTATCCTAGTCGCTGCTGGAGCTAAAATCCCGGACATAGTCAAAACCACGGTATTTCTGGCAGATATGAATGATTTTGCCACAGTAAATCAGATCTATGCCAAATACTTTAACGAGGAAGAGGCTCCAGCTCGTGCCTGTGTTGAGGTTTCCCGACTACCTAAGGATGTTTTAGTCGAGATTGAATGTATTGCTGTGATTTAGGGCTTGTCTGTCTTAATCTATACAGAAAAATCAATGGTATTTATCTAATCGATTCGATATTGAATTTGGAATTTGGCGATCGCTCAGTAATCATGCCTATAATCATGCCCATTTGCGAAACGAGCTCTCTGGGAGATCGCTACCCAAATACCTTGGAGAATTTACTTTGCAGACAAGCCCTATTCTCTATGCAGTTTCCTTCATTATGGAGAGATTTTATAGTCCGAATTGCAATTGTAAAAACTTAGTTTTGTCAAGTACAATTTATACCAAATCACTGGGATTACCCTAACATTTATAACCGTCGCAGTGATCCCATAACTATCTCTTTCTCTAACTACAGAGCCTACCCCATCACCCTTAGCGAAAGTGGACTGAGCGCTTTCAGAGAAATAAATTGACGGATTAGAAGAAGTCGTTAAACCTCAAGGGGTGGAAATCACAGGTACGATTTTTGACATCAAAAATGACAAGAGTAAGTTTGTGTCGAAAAATCAACCATGGTTGATTTTTTTTTGCTCATGATTCTTATTTTAATTTATGTAAATCTTAATACTACATATGGAAGTGGGTAATGTGGGTTATAACAATCAACAATTCTGGATTAAAATACAATCCATACACAGGATGGAAACCATGAGATATTTCATTTTGATTTGGCTCGGGCAATTAGTTTCCCTAATAGGCTCTGGGCTAACGCGCTTCGCCTTAGGAGTCTGGGTTTATCAAAGTACGCAGTCTGTCACATTGTTTACCCTAATCACTCTATGCAATACACTTCCGTTGATTGTAATTACTCCTCTAGCAGGCTCTCTTGTAGATCGCTGGCCCCGCCGTTGGGTGATGATTCTCAGCGATTCTGGTAATTGTATTTGTACCTTAGGAATTGCAATTCTGCTTGTAAACAACAGCTTGAGCATTTATTATGTTTACCTTTTAACAGCAATAAACTGTGTACTCAATACATTTCAGTGGCCTGCCTATGCGGCAGCCACAACTCTTTTGGTTCCCCACGATCAGCTCAGTCGAGCCAGCGGTATGACCCAGGTAGCAGAAGCGATCGGACAGCTGTTTTGCCCTGTATTAGCTGCGGTATTGCTGGTTAGTATTGGACTACAGGGGATTATTGCCATTGACTTGATTACGTTTAGTTTTGCTTTGCTAACGTTGCTGCTGGTTCGCTTTCCAGAACCCAAGAACGTCGATTTGAGTTTAAATATTAGCATTAAAGCTTTGCTTGGGTAATTTTTTAATGGCTGGAATTATATAGCCATGCGACCAGGGTTATTAAGCCTGCTTGTTTTTTTTGCCACCTGTAATTTTTTGATTGGCTTTATTGCAGTTTTGTTTGCGCCTCTAGTTTTATCCTTGTTCTCAACGGTCGCCTTTGGTTGGATCGAATCCATTGGGGGAATGGGAATGGTGTTAGGTAGTTTGACATTGATTGTCTGGTCGGGAACAAAACGATATATCGATACTATGTTCGTGCTATTTTTGGCGCTCGCTTTATCTGTAATTGTAACGGGATGCCATAGTTCAATTCTTTTGCTGGCGATCGCGAATTTTGCGCTTTATTTCTGTGCGCCAATTATCTTTAGTTGCAGTCAGGTCATTTGGCAACAAAAGGTTCCCCCTGAACTCCAGGGAAGGGTATTTGCGCTAAGACGTATGGTAGCCCGTTCCTGTATTCCTCTGGCCGCCCTTATAGCAGGTCCTTTAGACGAACTTGTCTTTGAACCCCTTATGGCGGTTAATGGACAATTAGCCAATAGCCTCGGTAAAATTATAGGTACTGGAACTGGCCGAGGTATTGACTTGATTTTTATTGTGGTGGGGATCTTGATTGTGATGATAACCATTGGCGCTTATCAGTATCCGCGATTGCGGTTTATTGAAGATGAACTTCCCGATGCGATCCCCACCCCCGAATCCGCTACTGGTTCAGCCTAATTAACTTGAATCAGCTCAATCCCTTACCAATTAAAGGCTTGAATGATTTTTACCCCATCGTATCAAACTGACGGTGTAAAGCTTTCGAGCTTCCATTGAACTGGATGCTCTCCAGTGCCCCGAATCCTCACTTTTCTGATAAACAAGCATCTGGCTGAGCAATCATTTGTTGGAGTACCTGCTGGAATTTGCTGATGATTTGTTCGACCATCACCGAATCAAAACGCGCACTGCCGTAAAAAAAGGTTCCACTCAGTCCCCCATGCTCCGCTGATGTTGAGGAGAGATGGGTTTTGGTATTTTCCCAGAGGTGCAGTCCTAGTTCGTAGCGACTGGTTTTGATGGGGTACTTCAATGACTCCATCTCTAAATTGGGGAAGGCGAGGGGTTTGAGGCTAAATCCGTGGTACGCCAGCAGGAAGTGGGCAAGGGGATTGCGGGCATCGGGTTCTGGAAACGGCAGATCGGGGAGCAGTTGGTTAAAAGGAACCTGGGGGTGGGC
Source organism: Moorena sp. SIO3I6 (assembly GCF_010672095.1). Classification (NCBI taxonomy): domain Bacteria; kingdom Bacillati; phylum Cyanobacteriota; class Cyanophyceae; order Coleofasciculales; family Coleofasciculaceae; genus Moorena; species Moorena sp. SIO3I6. Next base: position 20,776 of record NZ_JAAHHU010000039.1, read on the forward strand.
ATAGGCTTGAACAGTCACCGCTCGAATTCGGGACAAAATAGTGCGGTAGGTTGGGTTTCCTCGCAAATCAATGGGGAGTACAAGAACGTTTACTAAAAGTCCCATCAAGCCCTCCAGGTCGCTCCGATCCCGATTGGCTGTTGGTGTGGCAATTACCAGCTTCTCAACTTGAAAATAACGATGAAGACAAATGCTAAATACTGCTAACAGCACCATAAATAGCGTTACCCGTTGGCTTTGGGCGAAGGTTTGGAGAGCGATTGTTTGAGTCCTATCAATGCGAACATCAAGGCTACCTCCATTATGACTGTTGTTAAGGTCTCGATTCCGCACAGGAGGCAAGGTCAAATCAGGCAGATTCTGAAACGTCCGCCGCCAATAAGCTGTAGCTTCAGCCAGACGAGTACCCTTGAACTCAGAGGTCAGTTCCCGAACAAAGTCCTGATAGCGCAGCCCCAATGGCGATAAAGGAGCTGGAAGCCCCTTACAAAATGCATCATAAACTTGACTTAACTCCTCGTAAAAAATTCCCATGGACCACCCATCAACAATAATGTTATGTAGATTGAATAAAACAATCCAGTCATGGGAAGATAGCCGCAATAATAGCGTCCGAAATAACGGACCGCAGGACAAATCAAAAGGAGTTTCCAGTTCCTGTACCAAATAATTTTGGGACAAAGATTGGCGCTGTGAAGGCGGAAAAGATTCCAAGTCCAGAACGGTCAGCGCCGCCTTCATAGAAGTGAGCACCTGCAAAACCTGCTGCTGTACCACAGTAAAAGTTATCCTCAGAACTTCCTGTCGCTCCACCAGATAATCCAAAGAACGGCGAAAAGCCACAAGATTCAGTTCACCACGAAATCGAATCGCCCCAGGGATAATATATACAGGTCGCCCCTTGCAGCCCTGTTCCATCCGCCATAATCTTTCCTGTGCCGGAGTAAGGGGCAAAAACTTTTTCTGTTCTCGTTTCAATAACTTGAGCAACTGTTCTCTTTTATCATCCATAATTAAGCTAACACGCATCTAAATTGAAGGCTACCAACTTAAGCCGGGACAGCCAATGGTGCAAGGCTTCCAGCCCACAGGGATAGAGGCCATTCCCTAGGCCGAATTTGTCCCTGGTTACGTTGGTAGCCTGACAGCTTACCACCGCTTCCCCTAACTCAACCGACCGAGCATGGCTTCCACTTCCTCATCGCTGAGGTTGTAAACCTGCTGACGCAGAAACATTTCCTCAACATCCTGGCTCTGGTTTGGAGGTTGATCAATTACGGGCTTATTCTGGGTTTGAATGGCCTTCGCTAATTCTGCGGCTGTGGAATAGTCAAACAGAGCATCGGGACCCAAATCGACACCAAAAATATCTCGAATGCGGGACGTCACCATAATTGCTTGCAAAGAATCACCATTGAGTTCGAAGAAGTCGTCCTCAAGTCCAATATTCTTCACCCCAAGCACTTGACAAAATATCTCAACCACTTTTGCTCCGGTATCCGCTGAAATCCCTTGTTGGGATTCAAACGAACCTTGGACCGTCTCAGTTCCCTCCACTCTGTGAGATTGCCATTGGGCTGCCGTAAATTCCCGCAGTTCAGGCAAAGCGCTTTCCTTGAAACGCACCATTGTCTTCGCTTCGTTCCGGGCCCGAACCCCGGCAAAATCCTGGGTAGACACTAGAACCTGGGGTAAGGATTGGTTGAGGATGCGTCGGAAGGCTTCAGCTCCTTCAACTCCACTCATCCCCTGACGCAGCTCAGGATGAAGGTCTGGAGGGGCAACGGGACTTGATGAAGTCTCGTAAACTTCAGCGGTCACTTTCTTCAAGGTAAAACCTTCAATGCTGGCACAAGTCGCACCCGTAGAATCTAGCAACAAAATGTCCACAGAGAGAGTTGCCGCACCCGATTGGCCCTTATCTAAATAACGGGCATAGGCTGTTATTTGCTGGGGCAGGGGGTGATAGAGTCGCAGTTTCTTATAGCTAAAGGGCAAATAAAAAGCCTCAGGAGTCGAAGCAAAGCTCGTCGCCAAATCCAACATGGCCGGATGGAGATGGTAATGCTCCAAATCCTTTTTATATTCGTCGGGCAAGATAACTTCTGTCAAGGCTTGGTTCTGCCCAACAAAGATATTCGACATTGATTTGTACCAACGCGGACCCACACAAACATCACCAAAACATTTTAGTTCCTTTATGCTTGCCGCAACTCCCATCTCTCTGGGCCGCTCCTGAGTAAGAGACCGCTTTAAAGCTTCCAGATTATATGCTATGGTTTTGTTATCCTCTGGCAATAGGGTAACCAGATTTCCCCGAGCATTTTCATACCAACCTGTCTCGGGCTCCAAACTAAAGATAGTGAAGTCGCAAGCCGTTTCCCTTTCTTCAAGGACAATTCTTACTTCCTTGTGGGTAGATTCGGGAACTAATAGGGGTTCCAGGAAATAAACCCCCCGCAGCTCCACGCTGGTGCAGGGTTGCCAATCCTGATAAGCTGCCCGAGCAAGCTCCAGAAAACCGGTACCCGGCACTAGGGGGCGATCGCGCAATCGGTGTTCGGCCACAATCCAATGGCGTTGGGTGGAAAGCCGAGCATGATATACTCTTCGCCCCGGTCCAGCATCTACGCAATATTCAAAGAGGGGATGGTTAACCCAGGTTTGGCGAGCTGCCGCAATGCTCGAATCCATCAGCAGACGCATGGCAGCCCCCGCTTCGCTCCAAATCCCCCAGTTTATAGAACAAACAAAGGTATCGCTCTGTGAGTTCATTCGATGGGCAAAAACATCCTGAAAAGCATTAGCTGCACAGTAGTCTGCTTGCGCATAAAGCCCAATGGTAGAAGCAAGAGAAGAACTCATGACGAAGAAATCTCGCTGGGGATTATCGGTCAATTCAAACAGAAACTGAGTTCCCCATACCTTAGGTTGAAACACCCGATGGGTCTTTTCCGGGGTTTCCAGCTGCATCAAGCCATCGTCCAGAACCATAGCGCAATTGATGACTCCATTGATGGCCCCGAAGTGAGTTTAAACTGTGGCAATTTGGGTTTGGAGAGCATCGCGATCGCCGATATCGGCGGTCAAAACCTGCACCTGGCCTCCAAGCTGCTCGATCTCCAGAAGGCGACGTATGCGATGGCGGGTAATTTCTTCTGGATCTGCCTCCCTATCCCAAGCTTCCCCAGCTCGCGCCGGAAACTGGGCTATAATCAGGGCTGTATCCGTTGCGGCTTGGTTCTTGGAATCTTGAGGTAAGCTTTCCACCAGAGCGAATCCTTGCTCCCTCAAAAGAGTTTCCCAAGTGGATTGGCTTAAGAGAGGCGAACGCTGACGAAGATGCCGATCTTCAAACTGCCACCAGCCTTTGGACAAACCCCAAACCATATCTACCCAAGGTGGGGTGTGAGTGGCCTCCACTAGTACGAGGGTTCCACTAGGAACCAGGAGGGACTGGAGATTGAAGAGGGTACTCTCAATCTGAGGGGTTGCATGAACCACATTGAGGGCCAAAATTATGTCAAAATGACCTAATTTAAAGCCCCAATCCAGAGGATTGTCAGAAATATCAAACACCTTAGTTTCGATGAAATCAAATCCCCATTCTTGGCTGCGTTGTTTGAGCTGTTCTACGAAGGTAGGACTGATATCCGTAGCCTCGCAATTAAACCCCAAAAAATAGGTATAAATCGGTATTTAATACCATAAAATGGACATTGACATTTTGCTAGCGCTAGAGTAATATTCAAGTATAGGACTCAGATTTGATAATGCCCAAAAGTGTAGGAGCAACAAAAAGAATATCGACCCAGATTGTTCCTGTGATGGGGATGACTGAGCCGGTTGAGATTGAGTTGTTGTCCACGATGAAGAAACTGGGCACCGTCAGATCTGAATCTTACAACAAGCTGGGCAGTATTAGTCATTGGGGACTTGACTGGAAAAAAGCTTATCCAGAAGTCAGGAGTTTTAGAACTCCTGAATCACTAGGACTGCCATCGAAATTAATGGAGTGGACTGTCAGTGATGTAGCTAAAACTATTACGGCTCAACAAGCTGCTTGCACTGAAGCGGTAATTAAAAAAGTTTACAAAAGGTTCCCTGGAAAAGAGAACAAAAAAAACAGAAAGGAACTTTGTAAACAGCTAAAAACCTTGGCCTTACTGGATAACCCACTTCTCCATCGACTGGTCAGGAAGGAGTTCCAGAGAGGGCACTCTTGGGTCAAAAATCAAATAGTATATCAACAAGGAGGGTACAAATGCAAAAGGCTCTCCCGCAATACCTATCAACTAGAATTAGCTGGATTAAGAAGAGGAAAAAGAAATAAAATAGTTGTTAAGTCTAATCGCAAAATTAAAGGTCAGATTAGATTAATATACAACACAGACATTGGGCACTTTTAAATTCACTTCCTAGCAGACCATGGGACTATAGATATTCCTGCAAACCGTAAAGCTGTTGGGATAGACAAAGGCTACACTGAAGCTTTCTATGATTCAGAAGGGCAAGCTCACGGTAAAGGACTAGGGAAAGTTACTACCCAAAAATCCGTTCGCGTAGCGTGGCCTTTTGGCCATCGTATATGTGCCAAGAACCGCAACAGAGGGAAGCTCTGGGCGCTTCACCGAAAGTCAGAAAAGATAGACCCAGCTAAGTCGGCTAGAATACTCGAAAATAACCTAACTAGAAAAACAGAAAATCGCCGTTACAGAAAAAATCAATCAGAACTTACGGCAATAATAGGAGCAGCTTCTAAGTCTCTTTTTGATGGAAAATCCTTAAAAGTATTTGCAGAAGATTTAACACAACCGATCAGAAACAAACGCCAGTCTAAAGCCGTGTCCCGGAAACTTAATAGTTGGATGAAAGGGGCTATGCGGGACTCTTTGCAGAAATGGGCTGATTGGACTGGCTCGGTTGTTACAGAAGTTCAGCCTAGTTACACGTCGCAAATTGACTCTAGGAATGGCACCCTATTGGGAAAAAGGACTGGGGACAATTTTACCGGATTTGACGGGGTCGTGTTGCAGGCTGACTATAATGCTGCCAAGAATATCCTTGTTCGTGGTACCGATAAGGAGATCACCCGGTACATGAATAAAACTGAGGTGCAAGCAGTGTTATTGCGCCGTACCGCGCGTTTCTTGAAAGGGATGGGACTGAGTCTGCTTGATGCAGTCGAGCTGGGATGGCTTGACCCCAAACATAGCAAAACTAAGGCTTTCAAGCAACTCCTGGTCGGGATGCCAGGAACGTCTAAATAGATGAATGGCAGGCTTAACTCCAATTGCTGTATGACCATTTCTCACTTAGACCACAATAAATTGCACCTTGACTGTTTTGTACGGGTTTATCCCGATTAATTACGGTTGTGCGGCTCGTTCCTAGGAAGAGCCTTCTGAAACAGAAGGGGTAAAACTAGGGAGATTCGCGGGATTAATATCCCAAAAATCTTAACTATCCTTCGGATGGTGGTGAAAATCCACTCCTTTAAGAGATAAGTGACTCCCTACCTTGGCCACACCGAGCGGGCGGCAACCCACAGAGTGAAGCTGGCACCAGGACAGAATCAGAGGTGAAACAGATTATCCACACTGCTGTTAACGGGGAGGCGACATGGGTAAATAGGTCCTAGAAAAATGTCTTAATTAAAAGCCGCAATCTGAACAACAAATGCGAGACTTTATTCCTTCATTCTCACAACGTCTTAACCGGGATAGTTGTAATCTCTGAGAAGGGAATAGGCAGAATGGACCACCCTAAATCGCCAAAACAATCTGGAAGATGGAACGAGTAAAAACGACAGCAAAAATGGGTCTGTAGGCCGGTCGTACCTACGGTAAGTTATGCCAAACCTAATCCCCACTGTCGGGTAGGATGTGTCCCTAAACTGGGCACGGGTATCCAGAATATACAAACTAGAAGAGAGCATGGGTAGACACATGTCAAAAAGATATAGTGACCTATGGAAAAGCCAGAAGTGGAAGAAACTCCGCCAAAACCTTTTCCGCCTACAAAAGAGAGTATATAAAGCGGTTCAAGCTGGAGACTTAAGAAAAGCACGGTCTCTGCAAAAACTGATTCTAAAATCCCGCTCAGCACAGTTATTGGCCGTCCATCAAGTGACACAGTTAAATCAAGGAAAAAGAACCGCTGGCATAGACGGGAAAGCCTCCCTAACCTACAAACAGCGATTCGAGGTACTTAAAATGTTAGGCTCCAGTGCGGAAAACTGGACGCACCAAGGGTTAAGGGAAATCCCAATACCTAAGAAAGACGGGAGTACGAGAATACTGAAGGTACCAACCATCCAAGATAGAGCATGGCAATGTCTAGCAAAATACGCCCTCGAACCTGCCCACGAAGCAACGTTCAGTGCCGATAGCTACGGATTTAGGACAAGTCGGAGTGCCCAAGACGCACAAAAACGACTATTTATACATCTAAAATCTAACAGCAACGGCATTAAAAAGAGAGTAATAGAACTGGATATCAAGAAATGCTTTGACCGCATCTCCCACAGCTCCATCATGGATAGATTGCTAGCACCTGCGGGTCTAAAGATGGGAATATTTAGATGTCTAAAAGCAGGCATCAATCCGGAATTCCCGGAGCAGGGAACACCCCAAGGCGGTGTAGTCAGCCCACTTCTAGCCAATATTGCACTTGATGGAATAGAGAATGTACACACCAGCATCCGATACGCGGATGACATGGTATTCATCCTCAAGCCAAAAGATAACGCCGAGAAGATTCTAGAAAAAGTGAACAACTTCCTAGCCCAACGAGGATTAGAAGTTAATCAGGCAAAGACAAAGCTAACTAAAACGACAGACGGATTCAACTTCCTGGGGTGGAAATTCCGCGTCCAGAAAAACGGAAAATTCCGGTGCATTCCCTCTGAGGAAAACTACCGGAATATACGGAAGAAGATTAAGGCCGTAGTCAACAGCTCGAATTATGGGGCCGAAGTAAAAGCCAAGAAACTAGCACCAATCGTACGTGGATGGAGGAATTACCATAAAAGCTGCGACATGAGCAGTTCCCGAGATAGTTTATGGTTTATGGCTGAAACCGCAAACCGGAAATTCCGAAAAGAAAAGAAGGTGAACCGATACAAAGCCACCGAACTATGCAAGAAAGGCTTCCCAGCAGTGGGGTATAAACAAAATCAACACGTGAACGTCAAGGGGACCAAGTCCCCTTACGACGGGGACACAGTCTACTGGAGTAGAAGAAAGTCCAAATTATACGATAACGCAACTTCCAAGGCATTGAAAAGGCAAAACCATTCCTGTGGATATTGTGGTCTGAAATTCGTAGATGAGGAAAGGATTCACCTACACCACATCGACGGAAATCATGACAACTGGAAAAATGACAACCTAATGGCTATCCACCAAAGTTGCCACCAACAATTACACTGGAGCAGCGATACTTAGGAGCCGTATGCGGTGAAAGTCGCACGTACGGATTTGAAGGAGAGGTGCCCTGGGTAATACCAGGCATCGACTCTAACTAAGAGTATCCCCAGTACTCGCACTCAACCCCCTCTAACTGCTTCAAAGCTGAGGCTACTACCTCGGTAAGCAAGCCATTGCCTGCACCCACTTCGAGAATGCGTAGAGGACGCCCTTGCTGCTGGGAAGCCAGCTTGGCTACCAATTCTGCTGCCACCTGACGATAGATGGGTTCCCTACTGTGTTCAATGGTGTTTTCCATGGTTTTGGCTAAAAAGTCGGAGCGTCCTTCAGGGTAAAGCACGCTAATAGCCGGAATCTTTCCAGTCAAGGCAGCAGAGTAATGGATCGCACAATGGTCTAAGAGTTCAACCAAACCCCGAAAATCTGGATAATGACGACGCAGGTTTGCACTTAGCTCTTCGGGTTCCTTGACCCGATCTGCCTTAGCTCCGAGGTAATAGAGACCATCCTTATAGCTAATAATTTCTGCTGCCATTAGTAAGTCGAGGATATAAAGAACGCATCCCTCTAACTCCGGCAAAACCCTTAGGCTTTCCAAAATAGCTTTATACGAAAGACTTTGGGAAGAATCGGTTTGTACAAAGGCAGTCTTTACATAATTGAACCCATGGGCGCAGCACAAGTCCGTTAATTTTTCGGTCAATCCTGGATAATCGGAGATTGCTGCAATAGCTAGTTGATCAGAAAGCTTAGCTTCAACCTTTCGCAATTCCTCAATCGAGGAACTTAAATCCGGCAACCGCTTCTGCTTCAAAATTCCTTCCCAGGAATCCCGATCAGGAAATGACGAGCGGGTGAGGAGAGCAATTTTCCCTGCGTAGTACTTTGCCAGGAAGGTAGCCAGGGTAAGTCCAACTCCCCCTAGTCCTCCTGCAATCAGGTAAACCCCACCCTGTCTCAGTCGGGGTTCGGTTCGATCGTTGCTGCTCTCTGGGAGCTGCAGCGATTTGTAGGTTCGTGCCAACCGAGTTTCTTCCCGATAGGCAATGACTGCATCCTCCTCAGGGGCAACCGCTTCCGCCAAAATCCGATCGAGAAGGTTTTGTTTCTGAAGTTCGTTTTTTGGTAGCTCTATATCAAGACTGCGGCAGTTGATTTTGGCATATTCTTGGGGAATGACTAGGGCAGGACCGAGAACAAGTGCTTTAGCTGGACAAGGTAGATCGCTCGGTTCAATTCCATGAAGATTTGTAGATATAATAATTAAGTTTGCTGTTGCTTGGGGACCTAATGCTTGTACCAAAAAAAGGAGGGAGTTAAAGACAACCTCTGGGTTGGGTTCTGTTTCAGGAGCAGTAACAGACCCAAAGTGGCAAATCTGTTGAGGGGTGCTATGACGTTGCTCCAAAATTTGGAACAGATCCCGATAGTGTTGGGCTCTATCGGGGTTCAGGCAATAGTCCCAATCTGAGAGGGCTTTAAATTCAGCACCTGGTTGAAGTTTTACCGTAGCCACCCCGATTTCAGCTTCCCGCAGATATCGGGCGAAACCATCTCCAATGCTGCAATCATCCAAAAACAGCAACCAGAACTCTCCCCGTTGGGCGATGGTAGCAGGGCTAACAGGGGCTAAGGGCAGCTTCTGCTCCCAGTGAGGCCGATAGAACCATCCTCCCAGATCAGGCTGTTTGGATAGGGGCAAAGGGGTAATCGGTTTTGCTATGGGAGTATGAACCGATTTAGCAACAATCGGACCAGCCGGTTTAGCCCAATAGCGTTGGCGATCGAAGGGATAGGTGGGAAGAGGCACTCGCCTTGGGGCTGCGTCACCCTGGAAAGCAGCCCAATCAATGGAACTGCCTCCACACCAAGCCTGAGCCAGAATATGACCGATGACTTCTTCACTGTCCTGAGGAAGGCATCCGACGCTGAAAACCTCAATTCCAGGAGAGTCATCCACAAGAACCGTCGGTCCGAGATAAATCGGTAATTGTTCCGGGGTCAGGGAAAATTGGGAAGTTGCCTGAGAGGATGGCTGTTGACTCCAAGAGTTCAGTCCTCCTCTTGAGCCATAATGATTGCTTGAGATCGGTCGAGGCAAACTAGCTCTGGTGCCACGTTGTTCAATTTTGCAGGCAGCAGTTGCGAGGTTTTACTGTCAGTAATAATGATCTCAAGCTCTGTATCTTGCACGATAAAACGGATTCGGGCTGCTGGATCTTCTGGGTTGAGAGGAACATAGCATGCACCAGCCTTAAGAATTGCAAGTTGGGCAATAATGCTGTCGATTCCACGTTCAAGGTAGATCCCGATCGGCATTTCTGGTTTCACACCCAGGGTTTTCAAATATCGAGCCAGCTGATTGGCCTTGACGTTCAGTGCCTCGTAGGAAAGTATCTGTTGGCCATATATTAGTGCAACTGCTTCTGCTTTTTCTTTAGCTTTGATTTCAAATAATTCGTGGACTGTCTTCTCGCGTGGGTATGGAATCTGGAAATTGTTAAGCCCCGCACCTATCAGTTCCATCTGTTCAGACGCCTCTAGGATTGGCACCTGCTGAATACTTTGACTCGAATCGATGCTTAGAGATTGCAGCAGAGTTACAAAGTTATTTGTTAATCCCTCGATTGTTGATGACTTAAACAGATCGGTGTTGTAAACTATATAGCCAGTTAATCCATCTTCAACCTGGAACAAATGTATCTCCAGATCAAAGCGTGCAGTGTATTCTTCAAAGGTTTCCAATGCGACATTGAGACCTGGCAAGATTGGTGGCTCCATTGGCGCGTTCTGAAGAGCAAAAATTACTTGCACTAGCGGATTTTGGCTGCTGTCTCTTTCTGGGGCAAGAGCCTCAACCACTTGCTCAAAAGGAAAGTCCTGGCGTGCATAAGCTGAAAGCGAGACCTGGCGTACCTGTTGCAACAAATCTGTTAAAGTCATGTCTCCAGAAACGTGGCAACGAAGTATTAGCGTGTTGACGAAGAAGCCAATGAGATGCTCGATTTCACGGCGGTTGCGGTTGGCAATTGGTGTTGCAATGGCTAGGTCTTCCTGACCTGAGTATCGATAGAGCAGAAGGAAAAAGGCCGCTACCAAAGTCATGAAGAGAGTTACACCGTGATCACGACTTAGCCTTTGGAGAGATGTTGTTATCTCGGGCTTAAGGCCAAACTGCACCGCTTTACCAACAAAGCTTTGAACCGCTGGACGTGGATAATCTTTAGGCAATTGTAAGGGAACAAGTCCTGCTAATTGGTCTTTCCAGTAAGCCAGCTGACTCTCCCGTACCTTACCCTGTAGCCAGGCCTGCTGACCTACAGTGAAATCAGTGTAACGAATTGGCAGTTCAGGAAGGTGCAACGCCTCTGCTGTTGTAGCTGCATGGTAGTACTGACCAAGTTCGCGGTTAAACACCCCAATCGACCACCCGTCGGCTATGATATGATGCAGATTGACGAAGAAAATGCGTTCCTCATCTGTGAGTCGAACCAGTGTAAAGCGAAAAAGTGGTCCGTTGTTGAGATCGAAATGCCAGAGATATTCGGTCTTCGCTATCTCTACAATTTTTGTTTGGGTCTCACTATCCCCCATACCTGTGAGGTCAATAATGTTAAGCCCTACTTCCACCGATGTCTCTATCCTTTGCACTGGATAGCCATTGACAACAGGGAAACTGGTACGTAGCGATTCTTGACGCTCAACAATGGTATTTAGGGCATTTGCTAAGATCTCCTCATTAAGGAATCCTTCAATGCGATAGGCGATCGGAATGTTGTAAGCTGGGTTGCCCGGAGCGAAATTGTTAAGAAACCAAAGACGTCCTTGAGCAAAGGAGAGGGGTACATCGCCCTCTCGCGAAACGGGAAAAATCTGGGGTAGGACCTCGGCAGGAGCACGGCGCATAGCTGCGATCCGGTCACTCAGTTGTGCTATTGTTCGAGCTTCAAACAGAGCTGATAATTGCAGTTCGACCGAGAATACTTTACGAATACGAAAGATAGCTTGGGTTGCTCGGAGGGAGTGCCCGCCGATTTCAAAGAAGTCCTCATGCAAACTGACCGACTCTAACCCAAGCACTTCGCACCAGATCGCCTGAAGAATTTCCTGTTCAGGAGTGTTCAGTTTTGTTGCTAGAGGCTCTTGAGTTAACAGCATTTCGGCCTGTGAATCCTCTAAGATATTACCGATAGGGTTGCTGGGATAATCTGGGTCTAACGGTACGTAACCTCCATTTGCTTCGGGGGTGCGCTTGTCCTGGTGCTCATTCAACGGGTGGATGGACATATCCTGGGCATAGTCGGCATATGCGTCATTCCACTCCTTCAGCAATTCTCGACCTTCTGGTTCTGTGGAGAGAGGCAACTGTGACAGTGGTGCCTCTGGATTTGCGGCTGCGCCCAATAATAAAGTTTGGAAATGACCCAGCCAGAGCCGAATTGTTTGGGAGTCGAATAGATCGCTATTGTAATCGCACATCACAATCAGCTCGCTGTTTGTCTGAAAAATATCGAAAACCAGATCAAACTTAGCTCCCTTCCCATGATTCGGTGCCAATTCAACTTCCAGACCCCAAAATTCTGGATCGGCGCTAATTTTGTTTAAATTAAATGTAGTTCCAATTAGGGTAGTTCGACTCAGAACGCGCGGTAGCTGTAACTTTTGACTTAAGTCGATAAAAGGATAAATTTGATGGTCGTAACCATTCAAAAACACCTTTTTGACCGTACTAGCATAGTCTTTAAACTTCGGATCGGAACCCACCTTCACGCGCAATGGCAAGAGATCGGCACAGTGACCCACCATATATTCACAACCTACAGACAGTTGTCCTGCTGTGGGAATGCCTACAACAATGTCGTTCTGATCGCTCAACCGATGTAGCAACAAGATAAATCCAGCTAGCAGCGTTGTAAACAGGGTGCATTGACATTGCCCACTCAGGCTTTTGAGGCGATCGCACAGAGATTTACCCAGTTTCAGAGTTTTGCGATCGCCCCTGTATCGATTGACCAATGGTCTCTGGCGATCGGTGGGCAAATCCAGTACAGGAACGGAATCAGCAAATTGCTGCAACCAATAAGCCTCCGCAGAGGCCATTTCCGGACTTTGCCGCCGAGCCTCAATCCGTCGAACGTACTTGCTATATTGCATGGGTTCCGGCAGATCGTAGGAAACCCCTTGGCACTGCGCTGAATAAATTACACCCAGTTCTCGAAACAAAATTTCCATGGACCAACCATCAACAACCAGGTGATGAAAAGTTAGAACCAAAATATGGTGTTCTTCCGAGAGCTTTACAACCAAAGGGCGGAACAAAGGACCGACTTCAAAATCAAAAGTTTTTCCGGCTTCTTGCACCAAAAACTGGGATACTTCTGGATCGCGCAAGTCATTATCTAAACCAGAAAAGTCCACCAGAGGAATATCTAAGCCCCCGCTCGGAGCAATCCGCTGGTAATCTCCCGTTGGGCTAAAAGTGCTTCTGAGGGCTTCGTGACGATTGACCAATTCCCTGACTGCCTTGCCCATCACCTCCAAATTCAACTGGCCCCGCAAGTGAATCACCATCGATTCGTTGTAAGCTTTGGATGCTCCCTCTGCTATTTTAGAGGCCATCCAGACTGCTTTTTGGGGTTCTGTAAGGGGTAGCTGAACCTCTTTTTTGTCTTCATCACTCGGCTTACTTAGCTTAGATGGCGAACTCGGTAAAAATCCCCCTGCTTGCATATCTTCTATACTTGCTTTTACCGCCCGAATAATCTGTTCGATATCTTCATCGGTATGAGCCGTAGACAAAAGCAGGTTGCGCACTTCCGCCACGTAAATCCCTCGCTCCAGCAAATGATAAAAAAGCAAATTCATCCAGAGGTGCTCCGGGTAAGTAAACCGGAACAATGACCCGAAATGAACTACCTGAATTGGCAACTGCTTTTCCCTGAAGTAATCATTGAGATGGTTGGCTAATTTCGTGGTTTTCTTTGTTAACTCCGCTTGCAGTTGGGGTCCTTGGTCTTTGATGTGGTTGAGAACTGCCCATACAACACTCATTACAAGGGGATTCTTGAAAAAGGTGCCTGCAAAAAACGTGACGTCTGGGGAGGGAGAAGACTGATCTCCATAACTCCAAAATCCACCGTCCAATGCGTCCATAAAACTAGCCTTACCAGCTACTGCTCCAATGGGCAGTCCAGCTCCCAAGGCCTTGCCATAGGCAGTAATATCAGCTTTAATCCCCCACAATGCCTGGATGCCGCCGGGGTGCATCCGAAAACCTGTAATTACCTCATCTATAATCAATGCAACTCCCGTTGAGAGGGTTAATTCTCTGAGCTGGTGCAGGAACTCTCGGGGTTGTAAATCCGGCTTACGACTCTGTACTGGCTCTACTAAAACAGCTGCCAACTCGTGGGCATGAGCTTTGATAATATCCAGAGATTTGGGATTTCCGTAGTCAAGCATTATGACTTGTTCTGCCTTATGCTTTGGAACTCCTAGAAAAGCTGGAATGGTACGGGATGTTCCGTCTTGATTATCTATTTTGCCGACCAACAGCTCGTCTGAATGTCCGTGATAAGAATTAGCAAAAAAAGCAATTTTAGTGCGTCCTGTAGTGGCTCTGGCTATCCTGATTGCTCCCATCACTGCTTCGGTGCCTGAGTTGCAAAAGCAAACCCGCTCTTGACCAGTTAGCTCGCACATTAACTCGGCAACTTTGCTTATAAGATGCGGTTGCGGACCATTTTGGAGCCCTCGTTGAATGTGCTCTTGGATAGCCTCGATAACAAAAGGTGGCGAATGACCAAATAAGAGCGGACCAAACCCCATGGTCAGGTCTATATACTCATTGCCATCAACATCCCAGATTCTCGCACCAGCTCCGCGCTGAATGTGGAGGGGATATATCATCTCCTTGATAGAGCTATCGAACCATTTGGCTGCCCTAGGATTAGCTAATACTTTACGAGCAGCTTGGGTCAATTGTTTTGATTCTTGGGTGCGTTGGACTACTCGAGCTATTAAGCCATCCAAATGTTGTTGCTGCTGGACAGTGAAGCCTGCACCTTCTGATTTCTTGGTTCCCTGTTTAGACACCAGCTTGGAGGAACTAGACCCACTTACTTGAGCCAGTATCACCACCTGTCCCAGGTTATCGTCTGCTTCAACATCTGGCAGTATCGCTACCGAACTAAAACCACTCTCCTGCAAAAGCTGCAGCCATTGCCTTTTATCGATCAGGGGGTGATCCGATCGCAGATCCACATCCGCAAATCGCCACCATCCCTTTAACAACCCAAATGTTAGGTCAACCCACCGTTGTCGATGGGTTCCCTCTAAAAGCACTAAGACTCCCCCTGGTGCTAACAACTGCCTCACATTCGCCAAGGTCTGCCTCATGTTCTGCGTGGCATGCAACACATTTGCTGCTATCACCACATCTTGGCAATGAGGCTCAAATCCCTGCAAGCTGGGGTCTTGTTCAATATCGAGAGCTTGATACTCCACAAACCGATAGTCCCCAAAACGCTCCTGAGCCAATGCAGTGAACAGATCTCCCACATCGGTAAAACAATATTGAGTTCGATCCTCTGGCAGATGGGGTAAGAGGTAACTGGTGGTGCCCCCTGTCCCAGCACCAATTTCCAAGATCCGCAGTTCCCTTTGCTGGGGAGCCCCTGCCACTGCCGTGGTTACCACCTGCTGCACTAGCTTGTTGAACACCTGAGCCCTTGGAGAATCTTGATACAGTTGGGTAGCGGTGCTCGTGTCCCAAGCAGGAAACATCAATTTCACCGGATCCACTGCTCCTCGCAACACTGAACTGAGCTGGGAGCCACAGCGATACAATAACTGCCATTCTGGCAGCTGCTGCAGAGCAGGACTATTCTGTAGGGCAGGGTCATCACACGTCGGCAACGGTTGCAGTACCTGCCATTGACCCTGATGTGGTTTGAGGATTCCTTCCGATGATAAAATCTGTAGCAATCGAACCAACAACCGCTGATGTTGGGGCACAACTCCCAACCGTTGAGCCACCGTAGCTAAACTAATAGACTCTCCCACCTGATAAGACCAACCCAGATTCCTTAGTGCTTGGATTATAAAGGTCAGACTCACCTGTTCCAGTTGTGGTACCAGTTGGGTGATGTAATGGTGTAACTTTTTGTTTTCCACCACCAGTTCCTGCACCTCGGGTTGCAAGCGAGTCGCTATAAAGGCTGGATTAGGTATAAAGTCAGGCGCTTCGACTAACCCTGCACCTTCTGATTTCTCGGTTTTTGGGGACAGTTTTATGCTCTCTGGACGACCCGTTTCCAACTCTAGGCTCTGCTTCTGTAGGCTCTTTTGTTTGTTGCTAGAGGGTTGGGAAGGCAGTCGTGCCTGAGTTGGGGTATTCCCCGAAGAACCGTTGCGTAGCAATTCTAGGTGTTTGGACATCAGCTGAAGCTGCTGGCTCACAACCCGTTCGATCGCCGTTTGAGAAGTTAATGGTCCGTGAGAAGTTAATGGCTCCGATATCTGTTTCGCTAGAGCCCTGCTAGCAGCACCGCCATTTTTACTTGGCTTCTCTTGTTTTTCTAAAGATAAAGACTCGGGTTTTGTCCGTGCCCAGGATAATCGCGTGGCTTCGGGCATTTTTTCGGCGATGTACTCAGACAAGTCATTGATAGTGGAATTATTCTCCAACATCGAGCGAAGTGAAATATTCACTCCTAGTTTTGCTTTAATTGCTCCTGCGATTTCTACAAAGGCAATCGACTCCAGTCCCATCTGGAAAATGTTGGCATGGGAGTCTAATTCCTCTGCGCTTTTACCCACAATTAAGGGGGCAAAAATTTCCTTAAGTATTGCCTGAATATCGCTTTTGAGATGTTGTTCTGACATGGCTTTAACTATTATTAACTATTATGTATGTATGGCGATTTAAAATAAATAAATAAAATTTATTTATTTTATGAAATTACCTGATACTCGTTGAGCAAAATTTTTCCTTTGAGATAGGTTGTAGTTCCCAACCCAAATAATGGCTTTATTCTGCGTGCAATAAATCTAGATGTTGATACATAATCTCTATCTGTTGGGTGATAATTTTTTTTATTTCTGTTTCTGGACATCCGTTATCATCATATTCATCCTGGATGATAATTTCCTCTATTTCTGTTTCTGAACATCCGTTATTATATTCTTCCTGTTGGGTGATGATTTGCTCTATTTCTATTTCTGAAGATTCGTTATTAGATTCCTCTAGCAGATGTGGTCTATCAAAGCGAGTCTCATCTACCCAGTAGCGTTGTCGCTGGAAGGGATAGGTGGGGAGAGAGACTTTGCGCCGCCCTAGATAGTCTTTGTCAAAACCAAACCAATCAACCTTCACCCCTCGCACGTATAGTTCACCGAGACTCGATAGCATCTGCTGCCATTCATCCATACCCGGACGCAATGAAGGCAACCACACTCCTACACCTTCCGGCAAACATCGCCTTCCCATACCCAATAATATTGGTTTGGGTCCTATTTCCAGGAATAGATCCATTTGCCTCAAAGCTTCCATACTTTGCGAAAACCTGACTGGTTGGCGCACGTGATTTACCCAATATTTACTCGTAGCAATGCTATTGTCTGCTTTACCTCCCGTGACGTTAGATATTATTGGGATCCGCCCTTGACTGTAGGTTATTTGCTTCGCCACTGCTTCAAACTCGGCCAACATGGGTTCCATTAACGGTGAATGAAAAGCGTGGGATACTTGCAGTTGCTTTGTTTGGATTCCTCCAGCTTCTAATGTTTGTAGTAAATACTTTACTTTCTCTGCCTCCCCAGATATTACCACACTTTGGGGTCCGTTGATCGCTGCGATTGAAACACTAAAGTGTTTACTACCAACAGAAGCACTAACAGAAGCACTAAAGTGCTTACTACAAAATGCGATCGCTTCTCGCACCTGGGACTCTGACGCCATGACTGCAACCATCACGCCACCTGGGGGCAACTGTTGCATCAACCGTCCCCTGGTTGCAATGAGTTTGAGACCATCATCCAAACTCCAAATTCCCGCCACAGTTGCAGCTACATATTCACCCACGCTGTGACCCATGACTGCATCCGGTTCGATACCCCAAGATTGCCATAGTTTGCATAGAGCGTATTCTATAACAAATAGAGCTGGTTGAGTGTAAGCCGTCTGTTCCAAAACCGACTCGTCTGTTTCCGATCCGTAGAGAACTTCCAATATTGGTCTGTCCATGTAGGATGAAAGCTTTTCGGCACACTGGTCTACAGTCTTTTTAAATAACGGCTGCGTCTCGTACAATTGCCTGCCCATGTTGACATATTGAGCACCTTGACCGGTGAATAAAAAGGCTATTTTCGGTGCTGCCTCGCCGGAAAATTCCCCCGACGATATTCCCGCTACTTCCTGTCCCTTTTGGTACTCTCCCAGTTTGGCCGCTAATTCTCGTTCGTTAGAGGCTATGACTGCTAGTCTGTGGTTGAAATGGGCGCGTCCTGCGTTCGCTGTATAGCAAATGTTATCCAACTCTTCTTTCTCAGCATTGCTTCGTTCTGCTAGATATTTTTGATAACGAAGGACTAACTCCCGAAGTGCTGTTGACTTTTTCCCCGACAGCGTTAATAGATGGAAAGAGCGTTCTGTTATGTCTTCGCTACTTTTGCCTTTTGACTTTTGCCTTTCGAGTAGCGGTGCTTCTTCCAAGACTACATGAGCATTTGTGCCGCTAAAACCAAAGGAACTAACACCGGCAATGCGAGTTCCATTCGTTTGCCAAGGCATGATCTGGATCGGTACTTTTACTGGTAATTCTGACCAATTAATATAAGGATTCAGCTTTTTCAGATGCAGTAAAGGCGCTATTTTTTGATGTTGTAATTGCAGGACTACTTTAATCAAACCTGCTACGCCTGCAGCCCCCTCCAAGTGACCAATGTTCGTCTTAACTGCACCGACGAGCAAAGGTCGTTCTTGAGAGTGGTTTTTTTCAAATACGGTTCCGATCGCTCCTATTTCAATGGGGTCTCCCAAGGAAGTTCCTGTACCATGAGCTTCGATATAACTGACATTTCCCGGGTCTACTCCCCCATTTTCCAAAGCTTGACGAATAACTGCTTGCTGAGAAGGACCTTTAGGTACCGTCAAACCACTGCTATAACCATCTTGATTAATAGCTGTTCCGCGAATAACCGCCAGGATATTATCATCATCAGCTACTGCTTCTGACAAACGTTTGAGTACAATCATCCCGCATCCTTCACCACGGACGAACCCATTGGCAGAAGCATCAAAAGTCTTGGACCGACCATCTGGCGATAGCATCTGAGCCTTAGAAAAGTTAATACTCAACTCTGGAGAAACCAATTGATTCACTCCCCCAGCCAATGCTAGATTGCACTCTTTATTTCTCAAACTAGCGCAGGCTAAATGAATGGCTACCAAAGAAGATGAACAAGCTGTATTTACGGCAAAACAAGGTCCAACCAGGTCTAAAGTATAGGAAATTCGCCCAGCTGCTGCGCTGTTGATATTCCCGGTACCCATATAGGCATCAATTTTTTCCTTACCTTGACTGACTACACGTTGCATGTATTCATTACTACATATACCAATAAATACGCCCGCTTTGCTCCCCTTCAATTCTTCGGGATTTTTCCCATAATTTTCTATAGCTTCCCAAGTTACTTCTAATAATATTCTTTGTTGAGGGTCTAGACTTATCGTTTCCTTAGGAGTCAGGCTAAAAAAATCAGCATCAAACTCCTGCACGCCATCGATAAACCCTCCATAACGAGTACATATTTTGCCAGGAGTTGTCGGATCCGGGTCGTACAGATCGTCAACATTCCATCTGTCTTTTGGCACTTCAGTGATGGCATCTACTCCGTTTTCCAATAGTTCCCAGAATTTCTTTGGAGTCGATGCACCTCCGGGGAAGCGACAACCTATCCCAACAATCGCGATCGGTTCTGCTTTGTCCCTACCTTTTACTGCCTCTAGTTCGGCTTCTAACTTAGCAATCTTCTTAGAGGCCATTTCCATTAGCTTGGCGTAGCCTTGTTCCTGGTTATTGCTCATGTCATATCCTCCCAATCTGCACCTAATTGTTCTGCCAATTTTTTAGCAGTCTGTTCCAATTTTATAACCAAATCTCCCTTGTCCTCCTCTGAGACTTCGCCATCATCTAATCCCAGATCTCTTTCAACCAGTACATGCTTAAGCAAATAATCTACTAGCTTATTAACTGTCGGATAGTCGAAAGATAGCGTTGATGGCAGACCACATTCCAAACTTGTTTGCAACCTATTCCTCAACTCTACCGATGTCAATGAATCCATTCCCATACTAAAAAAGCCTTTTTCTAATGAAATTGATTCTGGATGCTTTATTCCTAGCACTCGGCCTACTTGACTGCGCACAAGCTCTACTAACATCTCTCTTCGTTGGCTGGAAACCACCTCTTTCAACTGCTGTATCAACCCTAATTTCACGGTCTCGGCAGTTGTCATAGCTGTTTGTTTCCAATCTGCCAAAAACGGCCATTGTGCCATTCGGTCTTGCCAAGCAGACCAGTCCATCTGCACTACCGCTACTTCCACACTGGCACCACTCATTAGTAACTCTAGTGACTCTAGAACCCGTTGTGGCGCGATTGGTTGGATACCTTGCTGCTGAAAACTTATATCTGCACCGCGTTCTGCTGCTTTTCCTATTTGAGAAATCGTACCCCAATGTATACTCAACCCCGGTAACCCCATACTACGACGATAATGGGCTAAACCATCTAGAAACGAATTCGCTGCCGAATGATTTCCTTGACCGGTTGAACCTAAAAGAGATGCTGTAGAAGAAAATAGTACAAAAAAGTCCAATGGTTGGTGTTGGGTCAATTTATGCAAATGCCAACTCCCTTGCACTTTCGGAGCCATCACCTTAGCAAAACTCTGCCAAGTCTGGTTTTGAAGAACTCCATCTGATAAAATCCCTGGCGCATGGATCACCCCTGCTAAAGGAATCTTTGACTGCTCTATATTGTAGAGCACTCTTGTCATAGATTCTAAATCTGACACGTCTGCTTTTTCTACTACCACCGATGCTCCTGCTTTTTCTAACTCAGTTATTTTCTTCCTCGCAGCAGCATCCGGTGTCCTGCGTCCTACCAATACTAAATGCTTGGCTCCCTTGGACACCATCCAACGGGAAACCAGTAAACCTAAACCGCCCATACCTCCTGTAATCAAGTAGCTTGCATCTCCACGGAAAGTTAAAGGCTTTTCCTTGGTGTCTACCCCTGGTTGTTCTGTTTGAGTTACCACAATCTTGCCAATATGTTTGGCTTGTTGCATGTAACGGAATGCTTCGAGGGCAGACTCTATGGGGAATAACTTTAATGGTGGTGGTTTTAGCCAACTTCGCTCGAACTTTTCTATTAACTGCTGGAACATTGATTGGATTAACTCTGGTTGTTCCCGAGCTATTTGGGTGAGATCCACTGGAAAGTATGAAATGTCTGACTTATTCCGTGTCATTTGCTCTGCTTCCCAAATATCTCGAACCGCCAGTTCCACAAACCGACCTTGGGAACTTAATACTGAGAGGCTTTTGCTAATAAATTCCCCTGATGTCAAAGAGTTTAGTACGATGTTTACTCCTTTTCCTTGAGTGCTTTCTATTATTTTGTCCGCAAACTCTACTGTGCGAGAGTTCATGACATGTTTGACACCCATTTGTCGTAGGGTTTCCCACTTGGGTGGACTAGCAGTGGCAAATACTTCCGCTCCTGCATTCTGGGCAATTTGCACTGCAGCCATCCCAGTTCCTCCTGCAGCGGCATGGATCAAAACCCGATCACCTGCTGAAATCTTAGCTAAATGATGCAAAGCATAATATGCTGTTAAAAAATTAACCGGAATCGATGCCGCTTCTGCAAAGCTGATTTTTTCTGGTTTGAGGGCGACTAAGCTCGCCTTAACGGTGATGTATTGACTAAAGCTTCCCAGAGCCATTGCCATCACCGCGTCTCCCACCTTAAACTCTTTTACCCCTGCTCCCACAGCTACTATTTCCCCTGCACAATCTCCGCCCATTATCGGAGTTCCCGGATATATATTCAAAGCTATCAGCACGTCTCGGAAATTTAGCCCCGTGACCTTAACTTTAATTTCTACTTCCCCTGCTGCTGGAGCACGCCTGGTTAATGGCTCTAAAGTTAAGTTGTCTAAACTTCCCCTCTCTGACATTACCAGTCTGAAAGGTTCTGATGGAATTTTCAGTTGTCGTGCTGCTGCTTGACGATGATGACTTGCAACTAACCGAGGTACGTAACGTTTGTCTCCTCGTAATGCCACCTGGTTTTCTATATCCTCTGACCAAATTTCATGGAACAGTACATCTGCTTGATGCTCTACTGTCTGGTTTGGGTCTAAATCTATCAGCGTGCAGTGTAAATCTGGGTGTTCCAAGCCGATCGCTTTCCCCATTCCCCAGACTGAAGATTGGCTCACTCCTGGGATTATCCCTCGATCTCCCGATAGTGTTTGAGAGCCTGACGTCGTTAACCACAACCGTGGTGTTTGGACCCATTTCCTTTTTACCAATGCTTGAACCAAAAACAAGGTGGTGCCGCACCCCAGTAAGGATAAATTAGCCAATTCCTCAGCATTCATATTTTCTGCCATTCCCGTTTCCGCTGTCCAACATTGAACCACTCCATAGAGGAACGGGTTTTTGTCGGTTACCTGAGCAATGGCTTGCTCTATATCTTCTGGGTTATTGGGGTTAATGGTAAATTCTTCTGCTGTTATTTGTTTGTATTGCTCATCTGCAAATACTAACGTACAAGAGTCTCCTTGTGCTCGCAGTTGCTTTGCTAACTTTTGGGCTATCCCTTGTTTATCTGCTAGCAGCAACCAACCTTTGCGTTCTGATGCTGTTTGTGAAAACCTGGTTTTCGACCCTTGAGCCACTATCACCGTTTGTTGAGACAATATTTCCGGCATTCCCTCTATTTCCGGCATGGTGACTACTTGAGTAAAACCCATTTCACCAAGTAATTGCTTCCATGTAGTTCTACTCAACAGCGGATAGTCCGGTCGCAATTCACTATCTTGGAATCTCCACCATCCTTCCAATAATCCGAATACTAAATCCAGCCATCGTTGACAACTTGTTATTTCCAGTAATACCAACATGCCCCCTGGTGCCAGCATTTTCCGCACGTTTGTTAATGTCTGCTTCATACTCCTGGTTGCATGAAGAACATTGGCTGCAATAATCACGTCGTATTGATGAGCGTCAAATCCTTGAGTTGTCGGATCCTCCTCAATATCTAATGCTGCATAGCGCAGGAATCGATATTCCTTGAATTTCTCTTGAGCCTTACTTGTAAATAATTTCCCTATATCCGTAAACAGATATTCTGTTTGATTTGGATTTAGATGGGGCAATATATAGCTTGTCGTCCCTCCCGTTCCCGCTCCTATTTCTAACAACCTTATCCCTCGTTGTTGCGGGATCTTCTCTATTGACTTGACGATCACCTGCTGCACGATCGCGTTCATCACTTTAGCTATGGGGGTATCTTGATACAGTTGTGTTGCTGTAGTCAAATCTCCTGATGGGAATACCAGCTGCACTGGATCTTGCGTTCCCCGCAAAACCTCACTTAGTTGAGATGCACAACGATTCAGTAGAGTCAATTCTGCCACTGCATCGGGATATTGAGTGATTAGAGTCTCAATTTTTTCTCCCAGCTGGACTGGGTCTAAGGTCTGTTGCATTTGCCACTCCTGCTGGGAATACCGCACTATTCCCTCAGAAGCCATTATTTCTAGCATTCGCTTGAATAGTCGTCTTTGGCTGGGAACTATACCTAACCTTTGGCTAACTGCCTCTGTAGAAAAGCAATCGCCTACCGAGTACGGCCAGTCCAGCTCCAGCAATGCTTGCACTATGTACTCTACACTTAATTCTTCTAAACTAGCAGCGCTTTGGGAGGATCTTTTCTGGTCTACTGTTGCTACTAATTCTATTAGACTCTGACTCAACTGCTCCTCTATTTCTAACGGTTCCAGCATATCCGAGGTTGGGAGCAGTCTACCCAAACGCCCTTTTGCTCTCCATTCTACTTCGTACAAACAGTCATCAATAGATTTCGCTTCTGTTCCCAGTAGCGTTTGAGGGGTTGCCTGTTTTACTCGCAACCCTTCTACTTTCGCAACTATCTCTCCCTCTTGACTGACCAGGGTCACTTGCGTGCTGATACTTTCTGCACTTTTGACCTCAGACTCCGTTAGGGACGCGATCGCCCACAGCTCTACTCCCGAACGAGTATGTATTTCTAACTTGTCTATCCCTATTGGCAAGTAAGTTTTGTCATTGTTTGTCTCAGGCAGTAGGTGATAGGTTATCTGCAACGCTGCATCTAACAGTGCCGGATGAAACTGATACTGTCTTGCTTCTCCTTCTAGCTCTTCGGGTAATTTTATCTGCGCTAGCACTTGGTTTGGGCCAGCACTCAAACTTTTAATGCCTTGGAAACTGCTGCCGTAGTTAAGCCCTATTTCCCGACATTTTTGATAATGTTGTTTTACTTCTATGGCTTGGTTACAATCAGCCAAGTACTTTTCTATGTCTACTTTCGCTTTGCTTGTCTCTGGCGGCAGGGGTTTTATTTTCCCTGTTCCGTGGAGGGGCCATACTTCCCCTTCTTTGCTTGCACTTGACTTCTGACTGAATATTTGCCATTTGTATGTTTCTTGATCTAATGGTGTCAGTATTGTCTGAACTGAAAACTGTTCCCCTTGAGACCAACTCAATCCACGTCCAATTACTAGATCTTCTACCACGACCCTGGGAGTCTTAAATCGGTAATGAGCTGCTGACGCTGCCATTTCCAAGTAGGCTGTTGTCGGAAATAGGGCTTTATTGAATACTCTGTGGTGGCTCAGGTAGCTTGGAGAGTTTTCCTCGATGTACGATTCAAAAATTTGTTGTTCCCCTGCACAATTTAATCTTTCACCTAACAGAGGGTGGCTTTTTTTCGACACATACCGTTTTTTATAGGATTTATTTAAATTTTCTATCCAATAACGTTCCCTCTGGAACGGATAAGTAGGAACTACGACTTTCCGACGCCCGTACTCTGTGTCAAACCCAAACCAATCTATTTGGGATCCCTGCACATATAGCTGTCCCAAACTTTCAAGTATCTGCTGCCATTCTGTTTTTGGGGGACGCAGCGTTGGCAACCATACTCCCTTATCTTCCCCCAAGCACTGACGCCCCATCCCCAACAGAATGGGTTTGGGTCCTATTTCTAGGAATAACTCATATCCTTGCTCCAGCAAAGTTTGCATACTGTCAGCAAACCGTACTGGTTGTCGAACATGACCGGTCCAATATGCAGCTTCCGTGATTTCATCTTCCACTTGACGTCCGCTGACATTAGATATCAGTTTTATCTGAGGCTTGCTATAGGTTACTGCTTTAGCTGCGGCTTCAAACTCACCCAGCATTGGTTCCATCATCGGGGAATGGAAAGCGTGGGACACCTGTAGTTGTTTGCTTTTGATTCCTTGTGATTCTAGGGTATTGAGGATCTGGTTTACTGCTTCCAACTCCCCAGAAATTACTATGCTTTTCGGTCCGTTGATGGCTGCGATCGCTACTCGCTCTACGTAGGGCGCGATCGCCTCTCGTACCTTGGACTCAGAAGCCATCAGGGAAACCATCGCGCCTCCACCAGGCAACTGCTGCATCAACCTGCCCCGTGCCGCAATTAATTTCAGACCATCTTCGAGACTGAAAACCCCTGCCACACAAGCTGCCACATATTCTCCCACACTGTGACCCATCACCACATCCGGTTTTATGCCCCAGGATTCCCATAACTTAGCCAAGGCATACTCAATGGCAAACAAAGCTGGTTGGGTGTAAGCAGTTTGATGCAGTACCGACTCATCCTGACTATCATCGGTTAATACTTCCAGCAGCGGGCATTCCAACTCGCCTCGCAACAGTACCTCGCAGCGATCGAGTTCCTGACGGAATACCGGTGCTGTTTCGTACAGTTCCCGTCCCATGCCAACATACTGGGACCCCTGTCCCGTAAACAGAAACGCCACTTTTGGAACCCGTTCCTCTGCTTGACCTACGATCGCCCCTGTCTCCGAGTGCAAGTCCTGCAACTGTTCCATCACTTCCGCCGATGATTCTCCCACTACAGCCAGGCGATGCTTTAGGTGCGATCGACCTGTATTTGCGGTAAAGCAAATGTCCGACAAAGCCAGTTCCGGGTTTTCCTCTAAGAAGGTTGCATATTTGCCCGCCAACTCTCCCAGGACTGTTTCTTCCTTTGCCGAAACTGTGAGTATATGCCAAGGGCGATCGGGTCTGGCCTCCTGCTTCGGTGCTAACACTGGTGCTTCTTGGACGATCGCATGCGCATTAGTGCCGCTAAATCCAAAGGAACTGACTCCTGCCAAGCGGGGCTTTTCTCGATCAATCTGTTTCCAGTCCAAGAGAGAAGTAGGTATCGCCAAAGGCAACCCATCTCCCGTGATATGGGGATTGAGCTTGTTAAAGTGCAAGTGCGGGGGTATCTGCTGGTGTTGGAGTGACAAAACCACTTTTATCAATCCAGCCATACCTGCGGCTGCCTCTGCATGCCCGATATTCGTCTTCACCGAGCCAATCATTAGGGGGTTATTTTGCGATCGCCCTTGGCCGAAAACCCCTTCTAAAGCTTTGACCTCGATCGGGTCGCCTAAAGAAGTTCCCGTACCATGAGCTTCGACATAGCTCACTTCGTGGGGTGAAACCCGCGCTTCAGACAAAGCCCTTTTGATCAGACTTTCCTGAGCCTGTCTGTTAGGTGCCGTTAAACCATTACTTGCCCCATCCTGGTTGACAGCCGAACCCCGCACTATTGCTAAGATATTGTCCCCATCTTTTATTGCTTGTTTTAAGCGCTTGAGAACCACTACCCCACAGCCCTCACTGCGGACATAGCCATCTGCGGAAGCATCAAAAGTTTTGCAACGACCATCTTGAGAAAGCATGCTGGCTTGGGAGTAAGTTATGCTCAATTCCGGAGAAAGCAGCAGATTAACACCCCCTGCCAAAGCCAGGTGACACTCATTATGCAGCAGATTTTGACAAGCCAGATGAACCGCTACTAACGAAGACGAGCAAGCCGTATCCACCGACATAGTCGTTCCTTGCAGTCCGTAGAAATAAGCTATACGACCCGCTGCCACCGATGCCGAGTTGCCAGTACTAAAGTATGCCCCAAAATCAGCAGGTTGAGTTTGCTTGACAAAGAGCAGTTCGTAGTCATGGGACATTATTCCCACAAACACCCCCACTCGCTTACCGACCAGAGATTCGGGAGCTATTCCCGCATACTCTAGCGCATGCCAACTTTCCTCAAGCAAGCAACGGTGTTGTGGGTCTGTATAGGTTGCTTCTCGCGGTGCTATATGAAAGAAACCCGCATCAAAAGAGTCCACCCGGTCTATAAAACCTCCAAACCGACTTACCATTTTGCCTGGTTTTTGCGGTTCGGGGTCAAAGTAACTGTTAACATCCCACCGACTTTGAGGCACTTCCGATATCCCGTCCTTGCCCAACCGAAGTAGCTGCCAATAATCCTCGGGACTATTTACCCCTCCAGGCAACCTACAAGCCATGCCAATTATTGCCACACCGTCCTCTGGAAGAATAGCACCGCTTTTCCTCTGCGATTTCCTCCCAGTCTTGACTTTTTGGCCAATCGCCTCTTCCTTCCCGTCTCTTCCACGAGGTCTTGTCGGTGTTAATACTTCATCTGGCAACGAAATCTCACGTCCTAACTGGTTGAAGTAACCCGCGATCGCTGCTGGCGTGCCGTAGTCGAAGAAAAATGTCGAATCCAACGAAGTTTCTAACTTCTTCTCCAGTAGACTTTTTATCTCTAGTAAATCCAAAGAGTCGAGACCCATCTCCCTGAGGGGTCGCTTATATGAGAAAGCCTCCATCCGTTTTTTCCCCAACACAGTTTTAATAGAGCGCTCTATTAAAACCGTGACATCCCCAAGCTTTTCGGTATCGTCAAGCTTATCCAGAGACTCAACTGCCGTCCACTCCGCCTTTGGAGCTTCTAGCTTCTCCTGTAGTTCGTATTTGATCAGTACCCCAAACCCTTGATTGTCCACATCCTCTGGGCGGTAGTTAGGGACAATACTAACTACTGTTGCGCCACCTTCTATATGGAACCGAGGTATTGGATCGAATATTTGACCTCTTTCATTGCGTTTTTCAATATATTCCCTGATTGAAATATGAGAATGATTTGCATAGTCCTTGCAACGAGTCACGCCTGCTACGCACTCAATCCCCTCCTTTAACTCTGCCCATTGAAGGGTGAATTGACGTAGCATATCCCCCAACCCCAAGCCTTGCCTTTCTGGATTTACATTCAAGCTCAGAAGTTGAAGCACTGGACCATCCTTTACGTGTAGTTCTGGCAAAGTTTTGAAATTTGCCGATTTTAAGCTTTCAACGCTTTTTATTCTTTGGGTGTAAATTACACCGACAACTTCTCTGTCTATTTCCAGGACCAGATGGTTACTATATCCCTCTTCTAGTCGTTGCTGAATTTCGCCAACCGACAATTGTAAATGCTCCGGCCAGCATTTTTTCTCAATATTTACCAATGCTGCAATATCTTCAGCATAGGGATGTCTAATTTTATAGGCTCTCTTCTCAAAGCAGTTTAAGGAAATACGGGTAAATGGTAAAATCTTTGGATATCTTCTCAAATATTTTGCTTTCGGAAATAGACCTACCTCAGCCGCTGCCATTAGAAAAACATCTGCTTCTACCAAATGTTGTTTTGAAAAAGCTTGACACGCATCGAAATGTAGAGATTCGCTTTCATCTAGGAATTTTTGTACCACTGAAGCAGTTAAACTGTGAACTTCTAACAGCAATAATCCATGTCTGGTCACAATGTTCGACCATCTTCCTAAATGCTCCACTAAACTTTGTACGGCAATGTGAGGAGCTATCAGTTTTCCCTCTTCGTCTACATCCACAACTTGATAATCCAACCGGGAACGCGATCCCGCCGTTTCCGTGTCTGTCGGAGGAATAAATGGGCGATCGTGATCTAAAAATGAGCGGACATGTAAAACCTTTTCTGGATCTATCCCCTCTGCCTTCAAGTCTGCTAATAATCGTTCGGGATTTCCAATATCTCCTTGAATAACCCGATGAGGAATCTCAGCTAAATTTTTATCTGTTACATTCAATGATTCCTGATTGTAATCTACTCCCACGATATAAACTGGATACTTTGTTAATACTTCCCCACGAGCAGATTTCCCTATAATTACATTGTAAATTCGCTTGAGAAGCGTTCCATCGCCGCAACCCATGTCAACTACATAGCTAGGTTGCTCTTCAAAAGGTCGTTGATTAAATATAGATATAATAATTTCTTCTGTATCCGCAAAAAATTTCTCGTGTTGAAAACCACTACCCACTACGTTTAACGTTCTATCGACATGTATTTCATGTCCCCCATCATCTCTCTGAAACACCTTATGAGGATTCCCAAATAGCAGATCGTCTATCTGTAACAACATCGGAGTATAGGATGCTGTTACCCCTAAGTTCATAGACCTCTGTGACATGAAACGACCGACGTTCGTTAAATTTATACCTTCCTTTTCCGCGATCGCCCATCCTAAATTAACAAACAGAGTCGTCAATTCTTGCTTTACCGAATCCTTCAAATCCGAAAACAGCGAACCAGACTTACCCGCAATTAACTTCTCTTTTTTCAAGGCTAACAGTATAGGAACAACTAATACTCCATCTAGAAAATCACTTAACCTTGAATCATTAATATACCATCGTCGTTCCGAACGCTCAATCCAGCTTCCTATTCCCTTTTTATGTTCTCCTTTCAAATACAAATCAAAGGGGAATTTATAGAGGCTGACCATATCGTTAGGTATTTTTTTATGAATTTGACCTCTATCCCCAAACGAGTAAGCCCCCACATCATTTTTTTCTAGGATTTTTAGTGACTGTAGAAGTCTAAGGGCTACCTGCAGATGCCCGCTATTTGCCTGGAAATGCTCTACTATCTCCTCTAAATACAGTGACTGTTTCTGAGCCAGTAACTCAAATATTCCTCGTTCTCTACATGCCCAAATAACTGGTATAGCCACAAATCCATGAGCATAGCGGTTAATTAGATCTAACATTTGCTTCTCTAGCTTCCCCCAAGTCAAGTACAATTCACTTTTTCCATCTCTTCCCTTTTGCCTACTTTACTTCTACTCTCCTGCTATCCTCCTTACTCTTCCCTTTCCCTGTTTACCCCTAACGTTTACTGCTGTAACCTGCAAGACACTTGGGTTAAATCGGGAGCATGTCACAATTGCAGAACATTTGAACTAAATCTCATGCCCCCTCGTGGGTGTAAGCTTGCTCTGATGGTAGATAGTTCATTTGTTCAGCAACTTTGACCTGTTCCCACAGCAACAGATTGGTTAGTACGTGCTAGACATGCTTGGGCATGAGTTTTTTTGTAAGTATTCAGCTATCAGCTAATGCGCTACGCGCACGCTGCTTGAGGTGCTATCAGCTAAGTAGTCGGACAAAACTAAAATTAACTCTTTAAATAGGGAGCAGGGACTTCGGAGCAGGGAGCAGAGGGACTTTTGGCAACTTTACACAAATTAATACAGTTAGGTTTATTTTTGTCCAGGTACTTATCAGCTATCAGCTATCAGCTATCAGCTAATGCGCACGCTACTTGAGGTGCTAATCAGTCACATCAAGTAGTGTCGCACAGCGTGGCCAAAGGCCAAAGCCTGTGCCACACTACTTGATGTGCTTATGAGCATAGGGCAAGCTACACCGAACAGCTTTTGAATAAAATCGGTAAGCATTGGAATAATGCTGCAGTGTTGTCACAGGACTTGTGGCCTATGTCATAAAGCTGACTGCTGAGTGCTGACTGCTGTTCGCGCAGCGTGCGCGTAGCGCATATGCTTACGTTTTTTTGATCATAATCACAACTCGTAATTGTATTCAAGAAAGGAAAGTTTACTTCCTTGACTATAAAGGTTAACTCTAATTAAAAGTATTTTTCAACTCATAAACCTCATATAAAACCTCATATAAAACCTCAGCTCAAACCTCATAAACCTCAGCTCAAACCTCATAAACAGGGTAAACACCTGTCATTTTGGATCTATTAATACTGAAATAAATACAAAAATAGAGTGAATAAGCTCTTGTAGGGTGCGTTAATGAAATGTAACGCACCATCGGTATACAAATTGAACCCAAACCATTCTTAACCAATCCCATGGTGCGTCAGGGTAATCGCATTGAAAGAAAGTGATAAAATCACTGTAAATTGACCGAAAATTTGACAGTGAAAACTTGACAGTGTATCATAAGCCATGAAGAGCACTTAAGCCAAAGAAAATCTATCTAAGTAC
>NZ_JAAHHU010000390.1:0-2487 GCF_010672095.1 Moorena sp. SIO3I6
TCGTAAATATGGGTTCCGACTCGACACCCGTACTGCTTATAAATACGATATCGAACTGTTTCGCATCGGCTAGACCTACCGGGGCAAAGTCAACAGAGTATTGGCTGAGGGGAAAAGGTCCCCTGACCCCGGTTTTGGGTCTACCATGGCTAGATTTGGTACGAATAAATGATCTCGCCCGATCGCCCTTCAACCCCGATCAGGCCAGTGTTCGGGGTTTGAAAACCGGGTTGAGCCCAATTGACCAGTTTGATGATATTCGTTTTTCTAAGTTTAGTCAAACTGTAGAAAAATTGGATTTTCGGAGTGATTACTATAGTGAGGGCAGTCAAGAAAGCCTAATCTGATTAATGGCAAACCCCCTGTAATGGGTCCGTTTAATTGGAGTGAAAAAAGGCGGATTGGCTGACCGATATACCAGAAAAAAAAACTGGCTTTCAGTCAAGTTACTTCAAGTCAAATAAAGGAGAACAATCATGTCAACTATTGCGGCTAATCAAGACCTGTTTGTAGACTTAAATCAGACCGATTCTGAAACAGTTAGCGGAGGAAGACGGGAGAGGTTTACCGTTGCTAACCAAACTCGTTCCGTCACTATCCCCTATGCGGTTGATGGTGTAAGAACAAAGTTCCCTAAGCCTGGTCAGAAGTCCCTATGGACTACTAACAAGGGCGGAAAGATTACCTTTGACTATGATTTCGGCCGACCAGGAGTGCAACGGCGCAAATACAATTTGTCCAATGGACGTAAATATGGGTTCCGACTCGACACCCGTACTGCTTATAAATACGATATCGAACTGTTTCGCATCGGCTAGACCTACCGGGGCAAAGTCAACAGAGTATAGGGTTAGGGGACTTTTTCCCCTAACCCCTTTTTCGGCTCTAGCATTGCTCCTGAGCGCAGTTTTGCTCAGGAAGTCATAAATGATCAACGCGGATAGCTAGTCAACCACTACCACGGCAGTTCTAGGGATTTCAAAACCGCGTTCATAGGAATTGACCAGTTTGATCAGATTCGTTACAAAACTTGATAATAAAAGTTACAAAAATTTATCTTGGGCTGTAGAAAAATTCGATTTTCCGAGTGATTATATGAGTGAGGGCAGTCAAGAAATAATGGCAAAACCCCTCATAGGGTTCTGTATCAATTGAGCTTAATTACGGCCTCTTTGCTTACCCCTCACCCTAGAGGAAAGATGTACTTCCAGGGAAATTAAGTCAAATTAAATCCAGGAGAAAAATCATGTCAACTATTTGTGCGAATCAAGACCTGTTTGTGGACTTAAATGAGACAGATGCTGAAACAGTCAGTGGCGGCATAGTCAGGCGGGGCGGCGCTGGCCAAAACGAAATCTTCAAGATTAAGAACCAACTCCCTTTCCGTGTTGCCTACATTATCGATGGTCGAGCAAGAAACTTGCGCCCTGGCCAGAGTGTATTATTGTTTACTAACGAGGGAGGAAACGTTACCTTTGACTCTCTCCCCTTCAGACCACGGTTCCGAGCGCGAACAGTCAATGCGGCCAATGGACGTGAGTATGTATTCCAATTTAACAGTAGCACTTTTCGTCCATTTGATATCACCCTCGCTGACAATGGTGCACTTTAGATTGAGGTAAATCTGAAGTGGATTTACGGGGGTTGAATCTCTGAGGTGACACTGTCTTGTCTCAGGTCAGCTCGAACAAGAAATCTCAGGGGCGCAAGCTCAACACAGTATCGGGTCAGGGGACTGTTTCCCCTGACCCCTTTTTTGGCTCTACCATTTCTTGTGAAGATCAGATTTCCCATCGTCGTGGAACACTCTCAACCAAAGTTTAGTTGCGTACGCCTTTTTTTTGCGGTCTTAATATGAACTTTTGTAAATTGCTGCGTAAGTTCCGGAGGTTTCCCTGACAAGTCAATAAAGGGGTAAGCCCAATTAAATCTCAACCGCTTACCCCTGTAGCTGGAACCAGTATTGGTTTCCAGAAAAATCAAGTCACGTTAAATCAAGGATAACCATCATGTCAACTATTTGTGCTAATTCAGACCTGTTCGTAGAGTTAAATCAGACCGATGCTGAAACCATCAGTGGCGGATACGAGGTGTTCACCATTAAGAACAAGACCAAATACAATCTCTACTACACCGTCGATGGTAAGTTGTGGAAGCACAAGCCCAATCAGACTTGGGTCTGGACTGCCTATAAGGGTGGAACCATCAAATTTGATGAAGACATGCGCAGCGGGGTGATCAATTACAAAAAGTACAATTTGGCCAATGGCGGAGTGTATGGATTTTATAACAACACAAAAACCAAAGGCAATCCCTACGATGTCGACCTCTATGACATCGGTTAATCGGTAAATCTCCAAATCTACCTCGGTTGAGTCATTTCTCTGACACGACAGTGTCAATGGTCAGCTGCCACAGCTAACCCCTGATCAATCTCAGGGGCGCAAGGTCAATATCGAATCGGGTCAGGGGAAAAAGTCCCTTGAC
>NZ_JAAHHU010000390.1:2497-3984 GCF_010672095.1 Moorena sp. SIO3I6
ATCTACCTCGGTTGAGTCATTTCTCTGACACGACAGTGTCAATGGTCAGCTGCCACAGCTAACCCCTGATCAATCTCAGGGGCGCAAGGTCAATATCGAATCGGGTCAGGGGAAAAAGTCCCTTGACAAGCCAACCACTGTAAACACAGATAACTTTTGGGAGAAAACTATCTTATGGTTCTGATTGAAGCAGAAAGCGATCGCGTAACGCGAATAAACTACGAGACAACCAGTGCAAACGGTATTGATACCGTTGCTTCAGGCGGTCGAGCCGTCCAGATCTCAAGCTTTAATGAGCCGGTTGAAGAAAACCCTGGTGTGCTTAGATTTCAATGGACAGCAGATGATGGACCAGCTGGTAAGTACGATATTAGTATTGCCTACTTTGACGAAGAGGATGGGGAATCTGAACTGACATTTAGTGTCAACGGACAGGAAGTTGGTACATATGTTTATAATCTAAACTTACCTGGGATTACAGCTTTTCCTCAGAATTATGTCCCTTTGAGCGGTGGCAATCCACGTGGCCCTCGCCCTCTAAGTGCTGAGGATAATCCAAATGCCATTTTTAAGGGCGTAGACCTTGCTCCAGGGGCTGAAATAGAAATCTCGGTAGTGGCAGATAGCCTTAATAATGATGCTAATTTCGAGCTAGGGCGACTTGATGCCATTGAAATTACCCCAGCTGAAATTACCCCAGCTGAAGAGATTATCCCCAGTTTGGATCTGTTCTGGCATAATCCTGTCAGTGGACAAGTTGCTGCGTGGACTCTAAATGAGGAAGGCACTAGCGTCGAGACCGCAGCCTTCATTACCGATCAAAATGGTCAGGACGTGTTGGTACCAGAGAACACTGGATTTGAAGCCCGTGGTGTTGTGGATTTAGGCGATGGTAACAGGAGTCCTCTGTGGCGTAATACCGAAACCGGCGGTGTTGCCATTTGGAAGATGGAAGGCTCCGAGTTGCAGGAGGCAATAACTATTGACCCACCAGCAGATGGCCCAGGATCAAACCTCGACTGGGAAATCCGTGGCACCGGAGATGTTAACGGTGGTGCAGAAGAAATTTTCTGGTACAACACATCTACTGGAGAAATTGCTGTTTGGGAGATAGATCAAACCGGGTTTCAGAATGCTACGTTTATTACGGATAGCAATGGTGACAGGTTGACCATATCACCTGACAATGACTGGCAGTTAGTTGCGGCTGGAGACATGGATGGCGATGGTGACGCAGATGCTATCTGGGAAAATATGAATACTCGACAGTTTGCCTACTGGAAGCTCGATGGTACTGTTTTCCAAAACGCAGTGGAGATCGATTCCCGACCAGCAAACGGTGCTTGGGAATTCCGTGGTACCTATGACGCTAACAACGATGGTATTGATGATTTCTTCTTCCGTAATTCCATGACTGGAGACAATGGCATCTGGATGATCGAGAATAACTCAGTGAGTGATGATAATATTGTCGGGATCACTCCGGT
>NZ_JAAHHU010000391.1:0-3951 GCF_010672095.1 Moorena sp. SIO3I6
TCGGTACTATTGTCCGTATTAGTAGCAGTGAAATGGCCACCAAATTGAGTTTGTCCCCCAGAGGCAATACCCCTGACACCAAATCGGGCACCACTGCTACCACCCGTTGCTTGTGCATGCAAACCAAATTTAGTGCCATTGCCATTGCCACCTGCCCTGCTGTGAACTCCGAAGGCGGTAGTATTGCCCGTATTAGTAGCAGTGAAATGGCCACCAAATTGAGTTTGTCCACCCTGTGCATGACCGTAGACACCAAATCGGGCACCACTGCTACCACCCGTTGCTTGTGCATGCAAACCAAATTTAGTGCCATTGCGATTGCCTCCTACAAGGCTTTGAACTCCATAGGCCGTTCTATTGCCCGTATGATTAGCAATGGCCTTGACGCTTCCAGCCACTTCTAATTTTTGAGTAGGATTATTTGTGCCAATGCCGACATTGCCAGCATTATAGTAAATCCTGTTACTACCACCATCAGACCACTTTGTGCCACCAGCACTAATACCAGTTAAACCAGAACCATCCCCTTCAAACCTAGTGGCTTTAACAGTTCCAGCTACCTCTAATTTCTGCCTAGGATTATTGGTGCCAATACCAACTTTTTTTGAACCAAGACCAACTGATAAAACGGGTTCTCCGCTTCCTTGAAAAACCATTAGATCTCCGTGATCTCGGTATTCAACTCCCCAGTTTGGATGAGATGGGGAATGAGCAATGATTGGTCGAGGTGCATTGTTTTTACCACTTTGATGGATGTACATCATGGGGGCTGTCCCGTTGGCAAATCCGATTGAGCCGTTAACCGTGAGTTCAGCATAGGTGCGATTTGTACAAATACCTACATTGCCATGGTTATAGTAAATACTGTTATTACTACCATTAGACCACTTTGTGGCACCAGCGCTAATACCAGTTAAACCAGAACCATCCCCTACAAACTTAGTGGCTTTAACAGTTCCATTTACCTCTAATTTTTCCGTAGGATTTGTAATGCCAATACCAACTTTTTTATAACGAAGACCAACTGATAAAACTGGTTGTCCGCTTCCTTGAAAAACCATTAGATCTTCCTGATCTCGGTATTCAACTCCCCAGTTTCGATAACGTGGGGAATGAGCAATGATTGGTCGAGGTGCATTGCTTGTACCACTTTGATGGATGTACATCATGGGGGCTGTCCCGTTGGCAAATCCGATTGAGCCGTTAACCGTGAGTTCAGCATAGGTGCTATTTGTACCAATACCTACATTGCCATTGTTATAGTAAATACCGTTACTACCACCATCAGACCACTTTCCAGCACCAATACCAGTTAAACCAGAACCATCCCCTTCAAACCTAGTGGCTTTAACAGTTCCAGCTACCTCTAATTTTTCCGTAGGATTATTTTTGCCAATACCAACATTACCATCCACTGTCAGAGCACCAGTGGTATGTAAAGCATCATCCACCGTCAGCGCTCCAGATGAATGCCCTGAGCGAATTACCCCTGTAACTTTCACTTCATCATTATCCGCATCCCCCAAGGACACATCCCCAGCAATATGCTCGGTATCACGGGCAATCACATCCCCTTTTACTTCCAGGTTTCCATTCACTGTCAGGTCACCATCAATGGTTGAATTTCCGGTCAGATTTAAGTTTTCGGCGGAAATGGTACCATCTAGCTCTAAGTTATCGAGGTTAGATAACTTAGCACCAGCAAGCTTGCGTACAGAATTATCCACTGCATTTTCAGTAACCTCACCGTTGTTGTCTAGGGTCACCCGTGCCAACAGAATCACATTATCATCGGTAGGGGCAAAACCAGTTTTGAAATCTACATTACCGTCTTGGAGATTGTCTTTACTTGTTTTACTCCCGTAAATGACAAACTTGGGACGTTCAGAGGTGCGAGTGTATTTTTTATCATTACCTACCGCTACTTCGTCACCATCATCCTTAATTTCATCATAGATGACGGTAATTTCAATAGTTGTAGTTGTATTGGCTTCTAGTTCTAATCGATCTAAGTTAATCGTGTTAATCGTGTCCGGTACTGTACAATCGGGTAAAATAATAATTTCTCGACCATATTTATCAATGGCCATGCCCTCACTAACGGCAATTTTTTTCGGCTCGGCTCTGGTTACTTCTAATCCTTCCACCACACCCCATTCATGGAGTAAGCTATTGTGACGCAGGCGCATGTCACGATGGTAGGTTTG
Organism: Moorena sp. SIO3I6; assembly: GCF_010672095.1. Lineage (NCBI taxonomy): Bacteria > Bacillati > Cyanobacteriota > Cyanophyceae > Coleofasciculales > Coleofasciculaceae > Moorena > Moorena sp. SIO3I6. Next base: position 2,208 of record NZ_JAAHHU010000391.1, read on the forward strand.
CTCATCGTTAAAGTCTTTTTCTAATAGAAACTGGGAAGTAAAGTAATTGGGACGTTGAATATATTTCATAATCATTACTCTCCTAAGATAGATTCGTCATTTTCGGTAATCTTGCCCAAAATAGTATTAATTCCAATCTGGGAACCCGTAACTTCTTCAGAATCATAATCAGAATCAAAACTACCACCAATCTGCGTGGTGTAAATAATTTCTAGTCTGTACTTGCTATGGGCTGGTTTTTCCTGTTCGATGATGGCATTAGCGATTTCTATTTGTCGTTTGAGTTGCTCTGGGTTTAATCCTTGAGCTGGAGTAATTCTTACTATAAAAAAGTGGGGTATACCACCACCAAGGTAAGTGCCTCTACCAAGCAGCGATCGCGAGGGAAGTCCTTCGGGGTAAATTGGAATTTCTTCGAGTTCAATTGGGTTTTCGGGCTCCAGGAGTTGGGTGTCACCAATTTGAAATTCGGCATTGGAAGCGTCGATAATGGTGACTTTTTCCTCGTCCTCTAGAAATAATTCTAGCAGTTCTTGTAAATTGTCTTTAGTCCCTCGAAAACGATACAGTCTGACGGTATTGGCCAGAAATTTCCGTTGTTTTTGGACATCTAAATCTGCTCTGAGACTCAACGCCACCCAGCTAGATAACCAGGGTAGGAAGTCTGGGGGTGTTTTTTGGGGATGGAAGTAATTAGAAATACGGGCAATATTTTCTTCTAAACCCTGCTCACAAAAGTTGATCCCATGTGCACGACCCAAAAGAATATTTTCAAAGGGTAGTAAAAATTGACCAACGAAAGGATCGCTTTGATAAATCTCTGGCAGATAGTCTAAAAGTTTACTGGGGTAACGGGCTGAGTTTTTCATTGGTTTTTAACCGTTGAAATCAAGGGTTTCTAAGGGGGATATGATGTCTATATCGCTGGCGGTAATATCTAAATACACTAGTTCTTCTGGTTTGACCTGGATGGCACTTAGCTGTCCTGTATCTTTGGTGTAAACTAGGCGTTGTTGATTGTTTATGGCATCAGGACGAGGAAAAAATACTTCGTCTTGGTCTTTATCTTCCTTATTGGTTTTTTCTACATAATCCACACCTTCTAGTTCATCAAGTAGTTGATAAACTTCCGAAACATAAACATTTCGACCAAATGGCCAACCTTCAGGATTGTCAGGATTTGGTAGGGGATCGAAAAAGTTTTCCAGTGCGTTATTTATGTTGGTCCTAGTGGTTGCTACGTCTGCTTCTCGGTTGAGGTGTATGGTTAATCTGATGCTAATGGTGATGTACCGTGGCATAACTACATGGATTGCCGTGCCAATCAATCGCCGTTCTTCTAAGTGGTTTTTTACCTCGTTAATCAGCCTTGAGCTTGGTTGAGGGGGGCTATTTTCACGATTATTGCTGTCGGGGATAATCACAATACTCACATGACCTGGTTGATCCACAGGTTCGACTAAGGCATTTTCGACTAAGGCATTTTCCGAGTCCAGGTTACGTCGAGGTATACAGTGTGCCCTGGCAACGGTATCATCTGCATCATTTGGTTTCATGTCTCGGGCTAATTCCACAAAGTCGGCACAGGTGATAGCTCGGTAGCGATCGCGTACTTGGGTAATTGCCTTTTTAATCTCTGTCTGTAAATCCTCCTTTTGCTGCCAATCTGGTCCATTCAGCAGTTGTAAAAACATCCGCATATTGGCCTCTGTCACCCGATTTTGCCGATAGAGCAGCATTTCGG
>NZ_JAAHHU010000392.1:0-3927 GCF_010672095.1 Moorena sp. SIO3I6
TGGTTTTGATAGCCGATCTGCAAGCGGGGGGTTTCGATGCTCAATTGGTCAATCTCAAAGATGGTGATTGTCAAGAACCATTTGGAGAGGTGACTTGGAAAGGCATGAATCTGACTAAGAGCTATGTCGGGCAGAGGATTCTGGATATAGATCCAGAAGCTTATGATGCTTGGGGGGTGACAGTTAACTACACTCAAGAGCGCCAAGTCAGCTGTCTGGCGATCGCCCATCTAGCCAGTAAAGGAAAACCAGTTGTAGTTGGCGGTTCCGATGCCATTGCCGAACCCCGTAACTACCTGGATGCAGGTGCAACAGCCATCGTAATTGATAAATCTGGTGCAGCCAATTGGCCGATTTTAGACTATGTACTAGGACTTACTCCACGAGAAAAGCTGACGGGTGTAATCTTAGCGGATGGGAGTTATCATCCAACCCGTACTAAAGCGATGAGTCCAGAGGAGTGGGCCTTACCCTCAGTGGAATTAGCCAGGCAATGTTTAGGGGAAGAATACTCGGAAGAACCTTTTGTAGAACAACTCGTACCTATAGGGTCCGTATATCCTGACATCGGATGCGATCGCAAATGTGACTTCTGCCAGACTCCAACTTACACCTCAGGCTATCGCCGAATGTCACCGCAAACGACCCTCAATTGGATTGCTCGTCAGAAGGAAGCTGGTGCAAAGTGTGTAGTTATGGGTTCCGATCAATTCCTCGGTCGCGTTCTGTTTCCAGGAGGTCGAGAAGAGGTTCTAGAGATTACAAAAGGCGCAAGAGAGATGGGAATGCCACTTTTGTGGCCTAATGGTTTGGAACTGAGGAAAGCGACTTTAGGCAGGGGACGCAACTATGACCATACAGACCTCACACCTGACGAAGAACTGATAGAAGCCCTTTGGGGATGGGATGGCAAGGTTGGCGGTTTTCTAGGTTACATTCCCGCCGAACGTCCAGTTTTTGGCAGAGAATCCTATAGCAAACTTCTCCCCTGGCAACAGCATTGTGAGATGATGCAGGCGATCGTTCGGGCTGGTCTTCCCGTTATTGTCTATGGTGTGATCATTGGATTTCCCGATGACAGTCACGAAAGTTTACTCCGCCTTGAGGAAGCAGTCTTAGAACTTCATCAACAACTCAGAGAAATTAACCCAGACCTGGAATTTCAAGTTGCTTGCTATTCCATTTCCCCTATACCAGGAACACCCCAAGGGGAAAACATCCGCAAGTCTGGTTTATTGCGCTTTGACGATCCTTCTATAGTTGGTGGGTTCTGGACACCCAGTTGTGACACACGCTTCCTGAGCTACGAGGATATTTCTGAGTGGCAATTTCGTCTAGTTCAAATTGGAAAAGCAGAATCTAAATTGATAAACTATCATGGAGGTTTGACCAAGATGGCTTCTATCAGTTAATTAATCAAGACAATTGTTGATTCAAGATAACGGCTTTATTTCACGACTTTTTCAAGAAATTATAATTCATTTGAAATTATGAAAATAGGATTAGTAGAGTTACCACACCTGAAATTATTAGACCCTGACGGCATTGATTGGACAGACCATAACAAACATCCTCTAATCAGCAAGCAAATCCTAATGTCCAATCTAGAAGCAGGGGGATTTGAGGTGGAATTGTTGAATCTTAAAGATGCTACTGATCAGGAAGAGTTTGGACAAGTAAATTGGAAGGGGATGACCCTGCGGAAGATTGCGTATGGAGGAAAAATTAGTTCGGTCGATCCCTATACTTGTGATGCTTGGGGGGTAACCAGTAATTTTACCATCCATCGGGAGCTAGCTATTGCAGTAATAAAGCATCTAGCAAAAGGAGGCAAACCAATTATAGTCGGAGGTTCAGATGTTATAGCTCAACCCCGACTCTATTTAGATGCTGGTGCAACGGCTGTGGTAAAAGATAAATCAGGCGCTGCAAACTGGGCAATTTTTGACTATGTGTTGGGACAGCCCCAACGAGAAGAACTATCTGGAGTCTTATTTGCTGATGGTACTCAATATCCTAGACGCCGTCATCCCTTGCACCCACAGGATTGGCCACTTCCATCCCCTTCTATTGCCAAGGCTTGTTTAGGTGGGGGAGGTGACTTTAATAATTCCTCTCTAGTGCCAACCGGCGCTGTTATGTTTGACCTCGGATGCGATCGCACCTGTGACTTTTGCCAAACCCCGACCTATGGCTCAGGTTACTTGCGCATGACTCCCCAACGAGCCTTGGAATGGGCTGCCCGTCAAAAAGAAGCTGGGGCAAGGAGTGTCGTCTCTGACTCCGACCAATTCCTGGGTCGGGTGATCTTTGGAGACGAAGGACGGCAAGAAGTTCTCGATATTACCCAAGGATTGCGGGATATGAATTTGCCAGTTTCCTGGGACAATGGTATTGAACTGAAAAAAGCCACAAGAGGACGTGGACGGGAGCGCACTCCAGAGGATTTACTTCCAGATGAAGAACTGGTAGAAGCAATGTGGGGTTGGGATGGCAAGACAGGCTGCTATATGACTTACATCCCCGCTGAAAGACCCTTTGCCAACCGTCAAGCTTACAAAAAGTTGTTACCGTGGCAGCAACACTGTGACATGGTAAGTGCTGTTGTACGGGCTGGTGTCCCGATTATTTCCTATGGTTTTATTATCGGGCTACCTGATGATGACCGCGATAGCTTACTCTATCTTGAAGAAGCAGTGTCGGAACTTAAACAAAAACTCAAAGCAATCAACCCTTCTCTTGTTCTTTTTGTTATGCCTCTTTGTCTAATTCCCCTTACAGGAACACCGCAAGAGCAAAATCTGTTAAAGTCGGGATTATTGCGTTTTGAAGATCCCACGATTCGCGGTAATTTCTGGACGAGTTGTGCAGATACTCATCACATGAGCTATCAAGAAGTTTCAGATTTTCAATCAAGTATGTTCCGCCACCTTACAGATGCTTGGGAAATACAGTCAATGCCTCAGGGCAGAACAGCACCTCGTTAACCAGTGGTCTGTCTGTCAGCTACTAGGTCTAACGGAGATAATTTATTAGGGCTCTCCTAGTTATTAGGGCTCTCCTAGGGTGGCTAAGCTGGTCTTCATTTAAATTGAATTGTTCTGGCAGCAAGGGAGCAAGGGGGCAGGGGAGCAGGGGAGCTCACAGGGGTAGGTTTTTTACAAAGGGGCGAGTACGTACTTTTATTGTCTTTATCCGGAGCACGAGTGGGGGAAATATTGTCTTTATCCAGAGCGCGAGTGGGGGAAACCCGGCAGTTCCATCAAGACAATGATGATTTTTAACGACAATAATGGTATATTTTCTTATCCCCCACACCCCACACCCCACACCCCACACCCCACACCTGAGGTCTTTGTAAAAAACCTACCCTTATGAGGAGCAGGGGAGAGGGTTTGACGTTTTTTTATAACTGAATAATCCCCAATTTAAATGCGCAACAGCTTATGATAAATTAGTATAAATTAATTACTCAAAACCTTATTTAGTAAGGTTTTGAGTAATTAATTTATATAATTTTAATAAAAGCGATGCAGCGCGGTCTTGGGGATCCCCCCCCAATAAGCGACTGCCGTGGTTTCCACGGGGCTTACAAGGTGCGGACGCAGGTTCCGCACACAGACCCAAAACCACTCGCTATTGCATCAAGACATAGCTCTGAATTTATTCAAACAAGAAAGTACAGAAACAACGGGAATTAAAACTAAATGAAAAAAAGCTGGATGGGATAACGATTATCTCCTCAAAGTTTTAGGTGTTTAAGTTTTAGTTAATAAGTCAATTTACTGACTAAATGGCGTTTGGCAATTTGCCATCGGTTTAGACTAAAATATCTAGCTTTATATTATGCTGTCAATATATATTAATTATCTAAAACAATACTTACTCTTTGTATAAGCGATACAAATATTATACCAGTTTTATCTG
>NZ_JAAHHU010000393.1:0-3908 GCF_010672095.1 Moorena sp. SIO3I6
TTCAATGGAGCCGTTGGGATATTCCTGAAGGCGATGTGGGATACCACCTTCCTCAACAATGTTGGGGATGTAGTACTCAGCGTATCTGACACCCTAGACAGCAATGTCTATGATGTCATGGTTTGTCGGGGTTAAAAGTATCAGAAGACACTAATCCAATTGAATTATTGGTACTCAGTGCTTGCCAAACTGCTAGAGGGGATAATCGTGCTGTGTTGGGGTTAGCTGGAGTAGCAGTACGTTCGGGAGCACGCAGTACCTTAGCTACCCTATGGGCAGTAAGGGATGAATCTACTGCTCAGCTGATGGCTGAATTTTACAAGTATCTGGCTCAAGCAGGTGTAACTAAAGCTGAAGCGTTGCGCCGTGCTCAGTTAGCGCTATTTAAACGGGAATACAACCATCCTGTCTATTGGGCTCCCTTTGTGTTAGTGGGAAATTGGTTGTAATTGCTCTATCTCTAATCGAAGGACTTTTCAAACACATTCTTAGAGGATAATTGGGCATAAAACATACTAGAAATAAAACATAAAACAAACATGAACGCAAACATTAGGCGTTTATATTGAAATTTCTAGCAACCCTCAAAAAAAAAAATTAGAAAGCGGCAAATGATCTGCTTTGCTTTCTGTGCCCAGCATGATCATAAAGAAAGTCCTGCAGCAATAGGAAATATTTTATGAAATCAAACAAATTAACCGTGAGATTACCACTTTGTTTTACTTTACTATTCCTAGGAATGACTCTAATCCACAGTTTGCCAACTCAGGCGGTGATGTTCCAAAATGGGAAGAATCCAGCACCAAAGACGGGAAGGGGTGGAGCTTCCCGGGGTGAAGATATTTGTTTCTCTGATTCTAAAACCACCACTTCATCAGTCACACCGCTGATGCCAGCTACTAATGTGGGCTTAACGGTGGCAGAACGTCCAACTTTGCTGGTATATGTTCCTCAGACTTCAGCTAAAGAAGCTTTTTTAAGTTTCGAGGATGAAAACCGAAACCATCATTACCAGTCCTTTATACGTCTGCCTAATCAGCCAGGTGTAATGGCGGTTGAATTACCACCTCAGGCTCCACCACTAAAGGTCGGTAAGAATTACCAGTGGTCTTTGGTGATGATTTGTGGGGAGTATTTAGAACCAGATAGTCCTGAGGTAACTGGATGGGTTCGTCGAGTTGAAGCCAATTCTACCTTGATGAATCAGAAGACATTAAAAGCCTCACTTCAAAAAGCCTCATTGTTGGCTGAATCAGGGATTTGGGTCGATACTATCTCTACCATGGCTGATTTAAGGCGAGCTGAACCAAAAAATTCAGTCTATCGCTCCCATTGGGAAGAACTGTTAAAATCACAAGGACTAACTGCGATCGCTAACCAGCCGTTGCTTAATAAATAAACTATAAATAACTGAACATCAGACCATCAACTATTATCCTGCAATCCTTGGAAAGCAAGGATTTAATCCTATCTGGATCAAGGGGTTAGTTAGCAGCTGATTTGTGATAACTCCAAAAAATATCGCATCTTAAACCCCTGGTTGAAAACCAGGGGTTTAAGATGGGGCTTAAAACAACTTACGGAATTGATTCCGTCCTATCCTGTCAATAGCTGAACTAAGAAACTCAATCAAGTATAGTTGAGTCAGTTAGCAATTATCCATGACCAATTAGCCTCAATCATTCCACAATTGGGCAAGCTCAATTTTTCTCCCTTTTTTGCTTGTTTTCTCAAGACTGTTACTTAGTCAGGATTTACTGGGAATTCTGTAGGTAAGTTATCGACGGGTTAGTGACTCACCACAAAAGCAGTTCTACCGGTCGATGCTATTCCTGGAATCCTGCCAACCAATAGAAGCGCCTATATAGCAATCCTAAATCATTTGTAAAATTAGCAAAATCTGGAATCATTGCTGGGCAAGGGTTATAGCGTTTGCGTTGGCCAATATATTTCACGAATCATTTAGGACCGCTATAGGCTTCTGAACAAGGTTGGTAGAGAACACACCTGACCTAGATTAGAGATTGACTAAGGGGAATGTGGCTTCACTTTAAAGAGCGTTTGAAGCAATGGCGCTTTGTACTGATAATAGCTCCCGTTGTGGCTGCACTGGTCACTGTTTTGGATACGGCAGGATGGTTCCAGCTACTGGAGTGGGCTACCCTGGATCAATTTTTTCGCCTGCGTCCGGTTGAAGACATTGATAATCGCATTGTGATTATCACCATTGATGAATCGGATCTGACTCAACTTGGAGGATGGCCGATTTCTGATGCTGTTTTAGCTGAGTTAATCAAAAAAATTAAAGCATACCGGCCTCAAGCTATTGGTCTGGATATTTATCGCGATTTTCCAGTGGAACCTGGTTATCAGGAGTTGGTTGAGGTGATGAAGTCCACACCAAACTTGATTGGAGTAAAGTCCGTGCTGAGGGATAAAAGAGTTGCACCACCTCCGACCTTAGCACAACGAGATCAAGTTGCTCTAGCCGATTTGGTGCTAGATGGGGATGGTAAAGTAAGGCGAAGCTTGATATCAGCAGCAGATCAATCCGGTCAGGATATACCTACCTTAGGCGTTAGATTGAGCTTGATGTATCTTCAAGCCAAAGGGATCAATCTCAAAAAAATCGATGGGAGGCGCGAGTCTTACCAATTAGGTCAAGCAAGATTTTTCAATCTAACCCAGAAAAATGCTGGTTATCAAGGTGCAGATCTTGGAGGCTACCAAATATTGTTGAATTACCGTGGCACCCAGGAGCGCTTCAATACAGTTTCAATCAGTGATGTTCTGAGCAATAGAATTTCGCCGGAGCAGTTGTACAATCGCATTGTTTTGATTGGTATGACTGCACCGAGCCTTAACGACATTTTTCCGACTCCCTATGATAGCAGTGTGAGCTCTAGCGTTCAGGAAATGCCTGGTGTCGTTATTCATGCCAATATCGCCAGCCAGATGTTGAGTGCAGCAGTTGATGGACGACTTCTGCTGCGAGTATGGTCTGTTAACGCACAGGGGCTATGGATTTTTTGGTGTTCGTTGATCGGAGCCGTAGGAAGTTGGCTATTACCAGAGACTAACTGGTTAAGAAAACATCTCCTGAGCAAATTAATTCTGAGTATTTTGATCACAGGGGGCATGATTGTCGGTGGTAGCTATTTAGTCTTTCTAACAGGTTGGTGGATTCCTGTAATTTCCCCATTAATGGCTCTAGGTTTATCGGCAATTTTAGGAACTAATACCCACAATCAATGGCAATTGAAACAAGCTAACCAGCAATTGCAAGATTATTCTCGCACTTTGGAGGTCAAAGTTAAAGAGCGCACCCAAGAATTAGAAAAAGCCAAAGTAGCTGCTGATGTGGCTAACCAGGCAAAAAGCGAATTTTTGGCTAACATGAGCCATGAACTGCGCACTCCCCTCAATGGCATTTTGGGATACGCTCAAATCCTCAAACGCTCCTCGAATATAAGTAAATCAGACCTGGATGGCATCGGTATTATTCACCAGTGTGGATCTCATTTGCTTACTTTAATCAATGATATTTTAGACCTATCGAAAATTGAAGCTCGGAAACTAAAGCTGCACAAAAGTCATATTCATTTTTATTCCTTCTTGATGGGCGTGGTTGAAATTTGTCGGATTCGTGCCCAGGAAAAAAGTATATCGTTTATTTACCATGCCGATCCTCAGCTTCCAGTGGCAATTTATGGGGATGAAAAACGCCTGCGGCAAGTTTTAATTAATTTACTGGGTAATGCGATTAAATTTACCGAGACTGGAAGTGTGACCTTTCAAGTAAGTTTAATCGGTTCATCCTTGAATGGTGACCGTTCCCACACAATCAGATTTAAAATTGAAGATACTGGTGTAGGGATGACTCCAGAACAGTTGAAAAAGATTTTTTA
>NZ_JAAHHU010000394.1:0-3901 GCF_010672095.1 Moorena sp. SIO3I6
TCGTTGGCAAGGGGTTTATAAAAATAATGTTGATACTACTTGGTTACGTTGGGCTACTTTAGAGGGAATTGTGCTACCTACTGCTGAAGAAATAGCAGCCCAAGCTCAACAAGAAGCAGCTCAAGCTCAACAAGAAGCTACCCAAGCTCAACAACAAGCTACCCAAGCTCAACAAGAAGCTACCCAAGCTCAACAACAAGCTACCCAAGCTCAACAACAAGCTACCCAAGCTCAACAAGAAGCCGCTCAAGCTCAACAACGAGCTGAACAACTGGCTGCTCGCTTACGAGCTATGGGAGTAGATCCTGATCAAGTTTGAAGCGATCGCATAAGCGCGGAAGCTGAGGCCGTAGGCCACGCGGGGCGCGTTCGCTTCATCGCGCAACGGATTGGTGTAAGCATTTAGCGGTCAGCGGTCAGCGGTTGGCCAGTGGCTGACCGCTGATAACTGATATAGTAATCAGTATTAGTTATGTTATTTAGGAAAGGGAGTAGGGAGTAGGGAGTAGGGAGTAGGGAGTAGGGAGTAGGGAGTAGGGAGATGAAACTTGAAGGTATATTATAAGTATAAATAACCCTATATAGTTATTTAGTGTGTTGTTTTTTGCGATTGACCTTGGCCAAAGGCCTCAGCTTCCGCGCTTATGCGATCGCGTTTTTGATTCTCAGAGGGCGATGCATCTAGCAACTGGGTTTCTAATCAATCACTTGCTTAGACAGCATCTCTGGCACCAGTATCAATCAGTAGCGTTGCTGACTATTATTCCGGGAACTACTCAACAATCTTGTACTCTGCTATCTTCCATTCTCCCTCTTCCTGATGAAGGGTGTAGCGAATTACGCTGGTATCAAAGGCAGTGTGTTTATCCCTACTGGGTTTACCATTGACGTAGAGAGTACGGTCTTCACTGATCGTTACTTCAATGGTGGCGCAATCGCCACTAGCAGCAAATTTATTAACCTGATCAATACTTTGGACGCCATAGGTATAGTAAGCGTTCTTGTTCTCTAGCCGGTAGTGATAAAGATGTAGTGATTTTGCTATGGTCTAATACCAAATCCTGTTCCCAAACCCCCCTTATTCGCATAGCCATAGATTCCTGGCATACAAAGATTTAGTCGATTTTTATAAAGGGGTTTTGACAAACGGATTTAGTATAATGGAGCTTTCGAGAGCTCAAATCACTACTTGTGTACCACTACCCTTAATCACATTAGAATAACTATTAATCATTTTTTTTATTGAAAATTTTTGTCTAGCTATTTGTTGAGCTTTTCTAGACATACGAGCTATTTCACTAGGATTTTCTGCAAAAAACTGAATTTTATCAGCCATTTCTTGAGTATTGCCAGGAGTTACTAAAAAACCATTTTCATTTTGCTGGATTTGATCAGATGCCCCACCGGAATTTGTAGCGATAATTGGAATTCCTTCCGCGAGAGCCTCTAAAGATGAATTAGGACATCCTCCAGGTTCTGCAACTAATATAAAAATATCCATCAACTTTAAGTCTTTCCAGATATCATTGGAAGAACCATGAAAAATCACATGTTCTTTAAGGATAGGAGCTGAGGAAAATTTAGTTGCTAAGACATTAAGATATTCTGAATAGGGTTCCTCTAATCCCCCTACAATATGCATGCAAAAGTCAATTTCTTGAAGAATTGGATGTGAGCATATATCTAGTAGCCAATCTATCTGTTTAACAGGTGTAAGACGTGATGTAGTTCCAATCAATAATGTCTTAGAATTATTTTTATATTTTATTTTATCAGGGCGCAAATCAACACCATTTGGAATTAAGTGACTTTTGTTTTTTGGGACTGAAAACCACTTTGGCGGGAAACCATTACTGTACTTATAAACAAATGCATCTAAACGTTCTGCATATTTGTCTAAATCCATACTAATAGTATGGGCAAAGCGGTGTTGAGACTTTAGTGATTCAAAGTACATTGATCCTGGACTTACATCAATTAAACGAATACTTGTTAATTCCAGGCTTTTAGTAATCAATAATTTTTCTCGTGCAGCAAAGTTCCAAAAAACAACCGTGTCAACTTTTGCTGATGATATTAAATCGATGACTTTGTTTGTTAGTTCAAAAATATCTTTGCTGGAAATATCCCAGACTTTAATATCTGCCTTGTGTATTAAATCAGGAAGAATTTGACCATGTATAGGTTCCCTTATACAAAGTAAAGGCTGAAAAGGAATATTTTCCTGTGTTAATAGGTTTACAAGAGATCTTTGTGCTCCTGCATCGTACAAATTATTTGTTAAAAAAAGTACCGTTTGTATCTCATTGTCAACTTCATAAGGCATTTTTGCATGAACTTTATTAATAAGAGACCAGATTAAATGCTGCTGTTTTGGAAATAATTGAAATGGCTTAGATCCCTTACTATGTTTGTCTAGTAAAGAGAATATGGTTTCAGCATATTCTTTTGGAGATGCTTGCTCTTCTAATAAGCATATATTACTCCCTATTATCTCAGATTGACCTCCGACATTAGAAAGTACAAGTGGAAGACCTGCATGTATGGCCTCTAAACAGGCCATACTATATCCCTCATAAATACTACAGTTTAAGAAAACATCTGAGGCATTTAGCCAAGGTTCTACAGGATATACAGAGCCGGGCATTAGAACATATCCACTTAGATCAAGTTCTAAGATTCGATGCATCACCTTATTCAACGTAGCCTGTCCGTGTCCATTATCTTGAAACCCTCCACCTAAAATCACTAGCTTAGCTGGTATATAACGTCTAAGTTCTGCCAAAATCGATATTGCCTTTTCGTAATTTTTCTGACGTCGAAAATTACCAACCATGCAGATTAGTTTTTCATGCTCCTTGAGACCAAAATTTCGTCTAAGTTGTTCTCTACTAGAGTTTTCTGAAGTTACTTGATTTGTAGAGGGTAAATGTCTAATAAAAGTTGATGGCCTCTGAAGATTTTCATCTAATAGTTTTTGCTCAATATTTTTCGAACATCCAATTACAAAAGGAGCAAAACCTCCTGCTTTATTATAGGTTTCAGGATTATTCAACCATCCAGCTTTAGCATTGTGAACAATAGGTACGACTTTTGTTTTAGCTTTCAATAATATTTCCAAGTCCTCTGTTTTTACCAGATGAGCAAAAAGTGGCAGATCAGGCCAGCAAGATTGCATATCTATAATAAATTTCAGTTTTTGGAGACGTTCTAATTTTTGTAAACGATATACAGATAGAAAATTATTGTCTGGTAGCTCAAATGAAGGTTCACGTTCCCATAAAATGTATAAGTTCACTGGAATTTCTGATTCAGACAGTGATACTGCTATATCCCAAACAATACGTTCAGCACCACCACGTCCTAAATTGGTGGTTAATAGATTGACAGGGTACTTATAGTGCTGGGATGGAAAAGATATAAACTTAGATTGGGTTAAATCAACAGTAGAGTTTTTTGGGATATCTTTTGCACAAGACACATATGGTGATAACCAATGTTGCAAGGCCTGACAGGATGAAGTGTTTTCATAAGAAATAGCTGTAGGAGACCATGCATAATCGATTTTTTTTTGATAAATTTTGTTATCGTGTACGATTTTAAGGAAATTTTCACGACTGGCTGAAAAGATTCGAGGTAGTAGTCCTATACTTTTGAGGCTAATAAATCTACCACCTTCTTTCGAAACAATACTATCTTTTTCAGCACCTAGATAATCCCAATGTCGATTGATTTTATAAGAAAAAGTGGGGTCTAGATTTACCCTACCCATAACGATGGTATCTTCAGGTCGATTGATGTGATAACGATGATGATAATTTAGTGTTTTTGGATGCAGTAATAGCTCTCCGTTTACTGCCAGAACGTGGCTTGTGGTTATGAGTGTTAAATCATCAAGGCA
>NZ_JAAHHU010000395.1:0-3894 GCF_010672095.1 Moorena sp. SIO3I6
TTAGTTGACATTGATCAGGAGATAATTTTGAGGCTCAGGGTACCCTCGGGTGTTTTGATAGGGGTAGATATCAGGTGATCCTATCTTCATATTAGAATATGAAAGCAAATGTATAGGAGCAAGCTGATGTCAGGGTGGGCTACAGCCGAATTAAAAAATGCTCAATTGGGAGATGTTCGACGAACCAAAAGATTAATCCTCATCGTAGATAATCTATCTAAAAAACCGTCAGCAACTGTGCCAGAAGCCTGTGGGACTTGGGCAGCCACCAAAGCCACTTATGACTTTTGGGACTCCCCATATATAAAACCAGAACAGATTAGACAAGCTCACATCGATTCGACTCTAAAAAGAATTACAGAACAGGATTGGATCTTAGCTATTCAGGATACAACAGAATTCAATTATACTAATCATCCAGCTACTCAAGGAATGGGATATCTTGATAGTAAATATTCATGGGGTTTGAAAGTACACTCGACTATAGCAGTGACCACAGAAGGAATTCCCTTAGGACTGATAAACCAACAAGTATGGGCAAGAGACATATTAGAATTAGGAAAAGCGTCAACCCGTCATCAAAAACCAACCATTACCAAGGAAAGTAATAAATGGTTATTGGGATTAAGGGCAACAAAAGAGTTAATTACTTCTGGTCAAAAAGTCGTGACTATTGCCGATAGAGAAGCCGATTTTTATGATTTATTTGCTGCCTGTAGTAGTTTGGAGTCAGCTTTCTTGATTAGAGCTACTCAAAACAGATGTTTAATGGACTCTGATCAACACTTAAAAGAAGCCCTAGAAGAAGTTCAGCCTCAGGGAGAACTAATTGTAGAATTAAAACGCAATTTAAATCGGAAAGCTCGTCGTGCTAAATTAACTATTAGGTTTACCAGTTTAACTATTAAAGCGCCTCAAAACCGTCCATGGCCAAAACACTTAGCAGCCATCAACTTACAAGTCATTTTAGCGGTAGAAGAAGACCCACCATTGTCAGAAGAGCAAATTAGTTGGTTGTTACTGACTAATTTACCAATTAGTAATTGCTCCCAGGCAATTCGTTATGTTAAATGGTATAGTTATCGTTGGCTAATCGAACGTTATCACTATACTTTAAAAAGTGGTTGTGGTCTGGAAAAACTTCAATTAAGAACTGCTCGACGTTTAGAGATGGCTCTGGCAACTTACTCGATTGTGGCTTGGCGTTTACTTTGGCTTACGTATCAAGCTCGTTGTCATCCTGAAACGGATTGTTCTGTCGTTTTAGAACCTTATGAATGGCAAGCTCTTTACGCTACTATTCATGAAAAAAAATATCCCTTTACTCGTCCTCCTACTTTAGGAGAAGTTATTGGTTGGATTGCACAATTGGGAGGTTTCTTGGGGCGAAAATCTGATGGCGCTCCTGGAGTTAAAACTCTTTGGCGTGGTTTAAGAAGATTAGATGATATTGCCCGTACTTGGCTATTTTGTCATAATTCTTTTTTTGATGAATCTTAGTACGTAAGAAGAGGCTACATAACCATAATAAAGACTAATAACCGATTGCAAAGCTGATCAGTCCCCCCTCGGCCTTTACTAATCGGTATGAATTGCTATATTTATACTTGTTGAATTCAGCTTTGTCAAGTCAATAAATGCTTTTAGGGCTTGCTGAATAAGTCTACAAAGCGACTTTAGAGGCTACACAGCTTGACAAATCTGAGTTTCACCCCAAGGTTCCCCAAGAAAACCCAGGGATTTCCCACAAAAGTACAAGGTTTTTGAGCGACAAGATGCCAAAACCTGGCACTTTGTTTTGGAAAAAAGGCTTGAAAGCCTTGTCGGGTATGCCTTCTGCCTTCATGCAGCCAGCCCTATTTATTTCCTATTCATAATTCCTAAAATTTGTCAAGTTTTTTGTAAAGAAATATGTTTATAAAGCATAGCTTAAAAAAGGGGGACTTTGAGTATGGCTCCCCCCTTCCGCGCGGGGGGCTGGGGGGGATCTAAATCTTGCGGAAAACTTTGAAAACACGCCCTAGGCTCACGCTACTTGAGGTGCTTATGGGCTATGGACAAGCTAAACCGAACATTGAATAAGCGATGCAGCAAGGGAACAGGGCAGGCAGTCGGCCAAAGGGGGTGGGTGCATCTCAGTTTTGCCATTAGGCAAAACTGAGTTAGGATTTTTCAATGGTAGGGTGGGCAAAATTCAAGCGGTTGTCGGTTTGATTAGAAATCATGGCTAATTTGCCCACCCTACAAGAGCGGCGCTCGGACGCTAAAGGATTGTCCTATTAATTCAAAGTCTTTGGTTTCTTGATTTTTAAGTTTGGTTCGAATCTGGGCAAATTGTCTAACTACATTGGGGTTATATAATCGTTCACCACAATGTAAACAGACTTCGGCTTCTACTTGAACAATGGCTGTATTTCCCCCACCTTTGAGGATTTTTTTAACTTGTTTTGTGGTCAATTTTCCTTGACAATTAGGACATTTTTTCGGGGTTTTAATCACTATCTCCTTATTTTACCATTAATCCACTTTTTCGGATCAGGTCGATATACAGTAACTAAAATAGCTGTGTTTGTTTCTTGATCATAATCCCGGACGCTATGAATTGGCTCAGTTGCAAAGTTTTCGCCATAGATTAGGCAGCGCGGATAAGGTTGATGATTAGTATAGTCTTCTAGAATTTCACCATACAGGACGGAATGATAAATTTCATCAAAAGACAATTGATCTTCTTCTGCTTCTTCGTCAGCATGATCGGTAATCCAAAATCGATAATCAAGAATTGCCTCACGAATTTTATTGATATTCATTCATTTTAGCTTACATCTGATTAAGGATAAGTGTATTTTCCTATTTTAATCGATAAAGCACCGAATATTACCAGTAGTAGGGTGGGCAAATTCTGAGAGTTTGACAATTTGATCAAGAATCATGTCCATTTGCCCACCCTACAAAAGCGTACGCACTAAATAAGCATTCAGCAGTCAGCGGTGAGCTAAAAGCTCACGCTACTTGAGGTGCCGTCAACTTTCCATAACTCAGTGGGGTAGGGTGGGCAAATTCTGAGAGTTTGACAATTTGATCAAGAATCATGTCCATTTGCCCACCCTACAAAAGCGATCACACTATTAGTGGTCGGGTGGGCAAATTCTGAGAGTTTGACAATTTGATCAACAATCATGTCCATTTGCCCACCCTACAAAAGCGTACGCACTATTAGTGGTCGGGTGGGCAAATTCTGAGAGTTTGACAATTTGATCAACAATCATGTCCATTTGCCCACCCTACAAAAGCGTACGCACTGATAGCTGAATGCTGATAGCTAATAGCTGATATAGCAATCCGTGTAGGAATTTAGAGAACTTTGTTCCCTACTCCCTACTCCCTACTCCCTGTTCCCTTTGCTCTAGCTGATAGCTGATCGCTTGCGTTCGCGTAGCGGCTCTTTCAGAGCATCGCATTTCTTTACATTATCTCTCAAAAAAAAATTTCTAAAAACCCTTGACAATGTTATTTATACTCATTATGAGTATCAACGTAAACAAAAAGCAAAAGGTTACCCTTATGCCATCAGAATTTCCAACTAATAATCCAGACAACAATCCCGATGATTCTTCCTCAAAAAAAATCCGTGTTCAGCACATTTTGAGGGGCTCCCGCAAGGCAGTAACTAATACCATGCATGCCCTGTATGCACTGGGTTACGCCCAAATATCCGAGTGGAGTCCTCTGCAGCCGACGGATGTTCCCGGAGAATTCATAACAATTATGACCAAGTACTTGAGGCTCCGTTAACACGTTAAATTGCTGGGGGGTTTTCCCCCCGGCCAAACCATCCGGTCCAATCCCGTAGCGTGACCTTCGGCCAATCCCATAGGATCACGTCTGGATAAGTTA
>NZ_JAAHHU010000396.1:0-3891 GCF_010672095.1 Moorena sp. SIO3I6
CTCAAGGGGTGGGTTTTCACCACCATCCTACAGATAGTTAGGATTTCTGGGTTTTCCCCGCGAATCCCCCTAGTTTTACCCCTCCTGTTTCAGGAGGCTCTTCCTAGGAACGAGCCGCACTCCATTTGTCGGTGCGAATGATCTTGGTCGGTGTTTTCACAATCTCAGTTGCATTGCTAACATATCACTATGTTAACCTATAGTGTTTTATGATGTCAACCACTCTTCGCTCTTTTGCTCACACTGTTTCACTAATCAAAATTCACATAGTGTTCGTAACTAAGTATCGCCATCCAGTAATTACTGGGGATATAGAAGAAGACATTAAAGACTTGATAAAAAGCATTTGCGAAAAAAATGACTGCATCCTTGAGGACGCTAAAGCTGATTTAGGGGCAAATGATCACATTCACCTTTTGATTGACTTAGCTCCTAAGGTATCGATTTCCAAACTTTGCAATACCCTCAAGACAGTAACCAGTAGAGATATCAGAAAAAGGTATCCAAAAGAACTGGCTCCCTATTACTGGAAACCAGTCTTTTGGAAAAGGGGATTTAGCGCTGTTTCTTGTGGAGGAGCTTCCCTTTCAGTGCTTAAGCAATATATAGAAAATCAGGGCTACGACGATTAATTAGCTTGCTCCTTAACCCCCACCTGAACGAGGTGGGGGAATGCGTCGCATTTTTGTTCAAATCATCCCGCATTTAGGCAATGCCCAATTTTGGTATTGCTGAATTAAAGAAGGAAATTCTTTCAGCAAGGTTATTGAGTATAAATACTTATCGTTGCAGTTAACCAGTGATGCCACATCACTTTTCTATAGGAAAGATTAAAATAGATTTGTTGGGTCAGGGATAATACAGCGTATATCGCACTAATCAGGTACAGGATTTTTTCAGGCTGATTACCTTAAAAGTCTATTGCCTTAAAACCATAAACTTTGTAACTCACCCAAATAACAATTACTATATGAGCGAAGATAGTATTGAAAAAGGCTTCCGAGAAAAAATCCAAGAAGCCAGGGAAAAAAACCTTGAACTACTGGATTTGAGTAATTCATATCGAACCCAACCATTAAACAAGATCCCAGAGGAAGTTTTTGAACTAAAACATATTAAAATTTTAAACTTAAGCGGCAACCAAATCGATAAATTACCAGATACAATTAATGAATGCTCGAATTTAAGCCACATAAATTTATCCAATAAAAAACTAATAAATCTGCCGGAATCTATTAAAAATATATCTAATTTAATCTGGCTAAATTTATGGAACAATCAACTAACTAACCTGCCGGAATCTCTTGGGAATCTCTCCAATTTAACCTTCCTGAATTTATGTAATAATCAACTAACCAACCTGCCGGAATCTCTTGGAAATCTCTCCAATTTAACCTGGATAGATTTATCGAGTAATCAACTAACCAACCTGCCGGAATCTCTTGGAAATCTCTCCAATTTAATCTGGCTATATTTATCGAATAATAAAATAATCAAGCTCTCCGAATCTCTTGGAAATCTTTCCAATTTAACCCACCTGTATTTATGGGATAATCGACTAACCAATCTGCCCGAATCTCTTGGAAATCTCTCCAATTTAACCCAGCTAGAGTTATCGGGAAATCCCCTGGTTGTTCCACCACCAGAAGTTGTCAGTAAAGGGGTAGATGCTGTTAAACAATATTTTCGGCAATTAAGAGAAGAAGGAGAAGCTTATATCTATGAAGCTAAGTTGTTGATTGTCGGTGAGCCAGGAGCAGGTAAAACCAGTTTAGCTCAAAAAATTCAAGACCCCGAATACCAACTCCAAGACAATCAAGAATCTACAGAAGGCATTGATGTTATTAAATGGAGTTTCCCTCTAGATAACGAACGAGAATTTAAGGTTAATCTTTGGGATTTTGGCGGCCAAGAAATTTATCATGCTACCCATCAGTTTTTTTTAAGTAAACGTTCTCTCTATACTTTAGTGGCGGATAGTCGGAAAGAAGATACGGATTTTTATTATTGGCTCAATAGTGTAGAACAATTTAGTGACAATAGCCCCCTGTTGATTATTAAAAACGAGAAACAAGACCGCCAAAGGGAAATTAACGAAAGCGCTTTGCGAGGACAATTTACCAATCTCGAAAAAACTCTGGCTACTAACCTCGAAACTAACCGAGGCTTAGCAGAGATTATCACTGCTATTCAATATCACATTCAAAATTTACCTCACGTGGGACAACCATTACCGAAAACCTGGGTAATGGTGCGTCAAGCGTTAGAAAACGATTCCCGTAATCATATCTCTCTTGAGGAATATCTAGATATCTGTGAAACCAATGGATTTACTTTACTAGAAGATAAATTACAGTTAAGCAGATATCTCCACGATTTAGGGGTATGCCTTCATTTCCAGGAGCAAAAATATTCGTCATTATATAAAACAGTCATTCTTAAACCAGAATGGGGTACCGATGCTGTTTACAAGGTGCTGGATAATCATGACGTTATTAATAACAAAGGAAAGTTTACCGGCAACGATTTACAACGTATTTGGAAAGACGACAAGTATGCCTCTATGAGCGGAGAATTACTAGAGCTAATGAAGAAATTCCAACTCTGCTATGAAATTCCTGATTGCAAAGATACCTTTATCGCCCCTCAACTCCTCAGCGATAATCAACCAGACTATGATTGGAATCGATCCCACAATCTGATTTTACGTTATGCTTATCCGGATTTTATGCCCAAGGGTATTATCACTCGCTTGATTGTGGTGATGCACCAGTATATTGACCAACAACAATACGTTTGGAAAACTGGCGTCATCTTAACTAAGGACAACACCAAAGCTGAAGTGATTGAATATTACGGTAAACGGGAGATTAAGATTAGGGTTGCTGGTATAGATAAGCGTGGATTATTGAGCATAGTTGCTTACGAACTAGATAGAATACATGATTCTTATAAGCGCTTGAAGTACAGTAAGTTAATACCTTGTAATTGCCCTAAGTGTAAAGACAGTCAGTCGCCACACTCTTATCCCTTTGAAACATTGCGAAAATTTATAGAAGACCAACAAGACAGCATTCAATGTCAACAAAGCTATCAGATGGTGAATGTTTTGAGTTTACTTGGTGATATAATAGATTTGAACAAGTTAGTATCTAATGATAAACAAGATAGTAATCAATCAATTCAGTTTAAAGGCGATATTCAACAATTATTCTTGCTATTATCACAAGAAGGTAATATTTCTGGAGATTTTTCTGAAATCATGGCTAATATCAACGATCAAAGTCCCAAAATAAATATATCTGGATCTGGTAACATATCTGGCAACGCTAAAGTTACAAGTAGTAGTGCTGGTTGGTTTAACTTAGGTGATATTAGTGGTAAGGTTACCAATACTATCAACCAGTTACCTAGCTTTGATGCTGAGCCTGAGTCTGATAAAAAACAACTGAAGGAATTACTCAGTAAACTGCAAAGCGCAGTCTTAGCAGAAGATTTGGATGACGAAGACAAAGCAGAAGCCCTAGAACAAATTGAAGACATCGCTTCTTCTTTAACTAATTCCGAAGATAGTGCTGTGAAGAAAATAGCCAACAAGGCTATGAAAATGCTAATCAGAATTGCTGCTGCTTTGTCTCCTACTGCTAATATGGTTACTATATGTAAGGAATTACCAGACTTGATTAGTAAGATATTTTGATAAAAAGGCAATACTAGGGCGTGTCTTCTTGCCTCGGAGATCCCCCTAAATCCCCCTTAAAAAAGCTATCCATTAGGCAAAAGTAGTCGAAACGGTGATAGAGACTAGGATGTAGAAGCAAGTTGTGAACCTTCAAACAAATGGTAGAAGGTCGTTTGCCCTCGCCAGAGAGTTTTCAGGCCAGGTTCACC
>NZ_JAAHHU010000397.1:0-3890 GCF_010672095.1 Moorena sp. SIO3I6
TGAGATTTTCCTCAAGACCCGATAACTGTGCCTCTATATCAGACCGGTTGCGGTCAGCGGAGCGCCATCCGGTCATCGCCACTGTAGCAGTTCCTACAGTCAGACTTAGTAGCGCTGCTAAGCCCAAGTAAGGTGGAGCTACGTCCATTAGTTTACCGTCAAACACTGGCTCCTCTTGTACTTGGATATTTAAAGGTCTAGAGCCAAACCAAGCTAGTGGTATGGTTAGGACTGTAAAGAGTGCAGCTGAAAATACAATTGGT
Organism: Moorena sp. SIO3I6; assembly: GCF_010672095.1. Classification (NCBI taxonomy): domain Bacteria; kingdom Bacillati; phylum Cyanobacteriota; class Cyanophyceae; order Coleofasciculales; family Coleofasciculaceae; genus Moorena; species Moorena sp. SIO3I6. The sequence continues at coordinate 264 of NZ_JAAHHU010000397.1, forward strand.
TTCAGGACAAATTGCTTAATCGGAGATGTCATAATCAGTAGTTTCCTTCGATAGTTGCCGCATCAGCCATTTAACCTGAGCCGCGTAAGACTTTGCCAAGTTTTGATCAAGTTGTGATCTGTTTAGTCTTTCGCTCACTCCTTATCGGTGGTCAGCGGCAGAAGTTTTTTGTAGCTGCACCCTTTAATACTTTGGCTTTTCTTTAAGTTAATCCGTAGTGATCCCATGTTTCATAAAAGTTTTATGAAACCCTTCACTAAGTTTATGAATTTTACATGAATAAGTAGTGAAGGTATATTTAGAGAAATAAGTAGTGCAGGTATATAAACCCCTTCTAGATTGAAACTTGCAGTTCCTAGTGATTACCTGAGAACTTTACAATTAATCAGAATACTCCCTTCAAAACCGAGGGTTTTGAAGGTGGATGTGGGGGAAACTAAAAAGGGTTATGGAACTAAAACCCATGTTCAATAAGCGTTCGACTGTATGCCCCCCCAAAAGTTGGTAAGTTTTTTTAATACCTGCCCTGACTTAGTCTTTGGAATCTGTCAAGACACTTTGTGAAGGTTGTGTGACAACCTCCCAGAAATCCCTAGTTGATTTCGAATCTAGCCTTTACCCATCAAGCATTACATGATTTTTAACCAGGGGAATTGTCGGGTTTCGGTTTTGAGGAGATACACTGACATTAGGGCTAGTTTTGGGTATTGATATTAAGGGATTGTCTATCGTAACCTACCCATTGCCCTATATATAGTATAGTGGCTTAATTTAGTTTTTCGAGTTAGCCAGGGTGACGGAAGCTCAATCTCAAGTTCTTAGGTGCGCTCTTACTTGGCGAATTAAATTCGCCACGGGTCGCACCTCTAGTTGTGACTAACTCTACCTCTTCTCTTGTAGAAACCGATGTCTAGATTTTTCCGGCACATATCCCGAGTTGCCCGCATCCTATCAACTATCCTGCTGACAATCATCAGCCATTTCGGGCAGCCTCGACGGCGCAAGCCTGGGCATAGTAGGCTTCCTAAGTACCAGCGAACCAAATTTACACTTCCTTGGCGAATCATTGGTCTTGGCTTAGCGTTAGTCTTTTTATCCCTGATGGAATTAACCTTGCCTTCTCACCATCCTGTTGATGCAGCCAATGCTGCAAGAACCATGCAGCTACCTCTTTCTACCCAAGGATCACAACTACTTGATTCCCTAGGTCGCCCGATATTACTCAGAGGGGTGAACTGGTTTGGGATTGAGACAGAGTTGCATGCTCCTCATGGGTTGTGGAAACGAGACTACAAGGATATGTTGGCGCAGATCAAAAGCTTGGGCTACAACATGATTCGGCTGCCGTTTTCTATCCAATCCCTAAGAGCCTCAGAGGTCAGTGGGATTGATTTCAACATCGGTAGCAATCGGGAGCTTTACGGTAAATCGCCCTTGGAGGTCATGGATGCCATTATCAAGGAAGCCCAGCAGCAAGGCATATTAATTTTGTTGGACTGTCACCGACTCAATGACCAACGTATTCCTCCATTATGGTATGGGGATGGGTTTACGGAAACTGATTGGATAGAAACCTGGAAAATGCTGGCAACTCGTTACCGCAATCAGCCTAATGTCATTGGTGCAGACCTGAAAAATGAACCCCATGGTCGAGCCAGCTGGGGAACAAACGATCTAGCCACTGACTGGCGACTGGCAGCACAGAGGGCTGGTAATGCCATTCTTGCAGTCAACCCCAATTGGCTGATAGTTGTTGAAGGTGTGGAAAAGAATGTTCCAGGTCAACGACTAGCAACCCATTGGCATGGGGGTAATCTGGAAGGAGTTAGGGAATATCCAGTACGTTTGTCTAATCCCAATAAGCTGGTCTATTCCCCCCATGAATACGGCCCTGGAGTTTTCAATCACCCTTGGTTTTCAGAGCCTAGTTTCCCTAACAATTTGGAATACCGCTGGGAAATTGCTTGGAACTATATCGCTAGAGAAGGCATTGCGCCGATTTTGATCGGAGAATTCGGTGGTAAGGAGGTAGACCCTAACTCAAAAGAGGGAGTTTGGAAGCGGCGGCTGGTAGATTACATTAATCGAAACAACCTCAGTTTTGCCTACTGGAGTTGGAATCCCAATAGTGGGGATACTGGCGGGATCCTGCAAGATGATTGGCAGAGTGTGGAGGCTCCTAAGCAACAACTGCTTCAGGGACTGCTAATTGCCAACAATTTCGCCCCGAACGTGGGAGTTGCTCCGATTATCCCCTCAATTTCCATACCGCGACCAAGTTTCCCACCAGGCAGAACCAAACCAATGCCCACGCCATTGCCTAATTCCCAACCCAGCTCAATCGGGCAAATGCCTACACCAACGCCAAGTAGGCAGCCATCCAGGAGGGTTGCACCACTACCTCCACCCCTATCCAATCCCACACCCAGGAGGGTTGCACCACTACCCCCACCTAACCGGCGTACCAACCCTGGTGTAATCGCACCGTTACCGGCACCGTTACCGGCACCATCACCGGCACCATCACCAACTGTCACACCAAGGCAAGTTACACCCCTACCCCTACCGTCACCCCTTGCCAATCCAGGTTTAAAGGAGCCACTACCTTTACCATCCCCCAGTGCGACACCCAGCGACATGGCACCCTTACCTTCACCGCCACCCGATACCAACCAAGGTTTAAGGGAGCCAATGCCAACACCCGAACCTAGCCCTAATCTCCCTAACCCTAATCTCTCTACAAGGTCACAGACTAGAAACCGTGTCCCTTTAAAAGTGGTACCTAACCTGCATTCAGATTGGCAAGAAGGATTTTGCATCGGCATACAGGTTATCAATGAGGGCAGCACTAAGGTTGAAGACTGGGAATTAACATTCCAAATGAATCAAGCTGCGATTAACAATAGTTGGAATGGTAATTTCCAACCCCGTAACATGGAAAACTCTCAATCCTCTAAAAACTATGTGGTCACCCCGCTGGATTGGGGACGATTGATCGAACCTGGTCAAAGCCGTCATTTGGGATTCTGTGCCAACAAGCTTGGGTCTGACTACAAACCCAAGCAAATGTTGGCATCAGGGCAATAAAGATTGAATGCGTTCGCTACGCGAACGCATCTTGCTGACAGTACTTACCAAATCAGACAGAGAGCTTTAGCATTGTTATCACCCCGTGAGCTTTTAACTGGAGTTTAGACTAACTGGGGTTTCCCAAGAATGCGTTCGCGTAGCGTCGGCTTCGCCGAATCGCTAATCCAGAATGCGTTCGCGTAGCGTCGGCTTCGCCGAATCGCTAATCCAGAAGGGAGCATGTCACTTATGCAGCAACATTAGTACTAAATCTCTAGCCCGCTCATGGGTTTAAGCTTGTTAAACTAAGCCGGGGAGTCGCCTCACCCAACTCGTCTACAAAACCGGACGTGAAGGTTTCCCTTCATCCGGCTCCTCATCATGGGAACCATTGACATTGGTACCTCTACCATGGGTTGATATCCAACGACCTAGTGGGACTAAGCGCGATAATTAAAGGCATAAATAGTGCTATCCTATATAGGGTCTAGTTTTTAGGTTGGTTACTTTGTCCCTCCAATCCCATGAAAGAAACTGTTTCCACAGCAATGCCTCCAT
>NZ_JAAHHU010000398.1:0-3886 GCF_010672095.1 Moorena sp. SIO3I6
CCCCGTTTTATTCCAGTCATTGGATTTATTAAAGGAGCTAATAGTTCTAGATGAGAGTTGGTATTAATCCTGAAAACTTGCTCGAAAAGAGTGCCCTTGCCTTGGGGCAAGTACCCCAACCTGCGATCGAAACTCAAGCCTGCCTGATTCTAGCCCGATCTCTTATAGCAGCAACACAGCTAGGTGTGTTTGAAGCCCTAGGGTCAAGTTCACTTTCAGCCGAAGAGATTGCTGGGCGGTGTAATCTCAACAAGCATGCCTTAACCCAGCTTTTAGATGCTCTTGTTGCTACAGATTACCTTGCCAAGCAGAAGGAGTGCTATACCTTGGCTCCAGTTGCCCGTAAATGGCTACTAAGTGAGAATGAGTCGTCACTTTACGATTACACCATTAGCCGAGTTTTGGCGTGGGAATGGCTCACCCACTTAGAAGAGTTCATCCGCACTGGAGAGCCTTTGAAATCTCACGATAAAATGTCCCCCCATCACTGGCAACTTTATCATCGGGGTATGCGCTCAATCGCTAGCGTAGCTGCTTCTGAAGTAGTCCAATGCACACCTGTACCAACTGGTGCTCAGAAAATGCTAGATGTTGGTGGCTCTCACGGCTATTTGTCAGTAGCCCTCTGCCGCCGCTACCCTGACCTTAAAGCCGTCATCCTCGATTTACCTGAGGGCATTGAATATGCAGCACCGCTCCTGGCCGAGGAAGGCATGGGCGATCGCGTGGTTTATAAAGCTGGCAATGTTCTTACAGACGATCTAGGCACCAATGCTTATGACTTAATCTTTATGGCTAACCTAATACACCACTTTGATGAAAAAACCAATATTGAGCTATTTCAGCGTTTGGCTGAAGCTCTGCGACCTGGAGGCCATCTCGTCGTTCAGAAAACTATATTTCCTTCCAAACACGATGGACAACTGGGTACATTGGGGAATTTGTTTTTCTCTTTGACCAGTGCTGGTAGTAACTGGTCTTTCTCTGAGATAGCTCAATGGCAACAAAAGGCAGGTTTAGTTCCCCGCAAACCCATTGAGTTCCGACGAACACCAGCCACTGGTCAACAGGTGGCAGTAAAGCCCTAAGTCTGTTGGACGGACACACATATTAGTCATTATAGCAGTTCTCAAATTGAGAACTGCTATATATGTCTCTAATTACTAAAAAGTATTTATCATCAATAACTGGTATCTAAAACATGTTAAAGGTTTATTACCGAATTATTATTTCATGTTGGAAAACCTTTGGGATAAGCCACTGGTTTTTTTTATGGTTATTTCTGCCACCCTTAGCTTTTATTTTGGTTAGACTAACCCTGGCTTTAGATGAGATTTTCTTTTATAAGTATCGTGACATTAAAGTGGTGAAACCGATATTTATCATTGGACACCCTCGGAGTGGGACTACTTTCCTCCATCATTTATTAACCCAAACAGAAGAATTTACTACATTCAAAGCTTGGCATATTTTTGTTCCATCACTCACAGCTCGTATTTTAGCTAAGCCTCTGGTTGACTATTTAGTCAAACACAATCTAAACTCCCTGATACCTGATGATATTGGACATGGAATTTCTATTGATAGAGTAGAAGAAGAAGAACTATTATTCCTTCACCAAGCCGATACTCAGTTTGTCCTTTTAACCACACCCTTAGCCTTTGATGATCAGGAGCATCCAGAGCTTCGCTTCCATGATCAGCAACCAGCATCTCGTCGTCGAAGTTCAGTAAAATTTTTTGAAAGTTGTTTAAAGCGGCATATCTATTACACAGGGAAAAAACAAGTAATTGCGCAAATTCATTTTTCTACTCACCGCATTAACACATTGCTAGAAATATTTCCAGATGCCAAATTTATCTATTTAGTTCGTCCACCTCACGAAACAATTCCTTCTCATCTTTCCCTGGATCGAAATTTTCTGGATAACCAATGGGGTCTAAAAAATATACCACCCGATAAAATTCAACGATATGAGGAAAGGCGATATCGCTATAATGTAGAACTTTATCGCTATTTTTATCAGCTTCACAAAAATCAAGAAATTCCAGAAAGTAACGTCATGATTATGCCCTATAATTTATTACGCTATGATTTAAAAAAAGCTTTTGATAATATAGTAATGTTTACCGGAATTACTCCCAGCGATAAATTACAACACTCTATAAAAAAACAAGCGCAACAACAGACAAAATATAAACGCAAACATCGTGTCAAAAATATTGAAGAATTTAACTTAACAACAGAGCAGATTATGAAAGACCTTTCATTTGTTTATGAGGAGTACAATTTTGACAAGATCACCAATAGACTATAAATAACAATCAACAAATAACAATAAACGGAAACACTCAGCTGTCAGTTAACACGCTACTTGAAACGCTTACCGTACCAGATATCAGCAATTGATATAGCGATTGCCCCGCTATCTTAGGTAAATCTCGATCAGGGCTACTACAAGGAGAGTGGGAAGAGGGGAGGAAGGGCAAGAAATTTACTGTGTAGCTGATCCAACTGAAAACCGGTATATTGACCTAGAGAACATCCAGACAAGACTGGACAACTTGGAAAATTTGCAAAAAAGCTCAAGTAGAGACGTTATTATAACGTCTCTACTTGCTTTATTGACCAATCTTGCAGAACATTAGCTGTTTACATGGTCTTGATGCAATAGCGAGTGGCGCATGGGTCTGTGTGGGGAACTTCCTTCCGCACCTGTCTTGATGATGCAGTCGCTCATGGGGGAGACCCCTCCATGAAGGCACTGCCTCCCCAAGACTCCGCTGCATTGCTTCCGAAGCATGGGCGTTCTTCCGACGGCTGAATTGTGATCACCTACTGGAAACAATTTTTACTGCTCACAGCTGCAAGGATAATTCAGACTAAGACATTAACCAGCATCTTTACATGCCCAGGCTTCTTAGGAGAGTTTGCCACCTCAGCTTCTAGAAGGTCTGATTGCTTTTGCTCAAAACCCATGTTCAAAAGAAAAGTCTTTACTTGCTCATTCCGTGGACCTGAATGGAAAGGAGCAAGAATCCTCTTCAAATCCTTCTGAGTAGCAAAATCAAACATTGTGTATAAAAATGCTTCTTCTACTCCACGTCCTAGAGCACGACAACTCATTAGAAAAGTATCTAGAAGCAAAGATCCGTTTTCCGGTTTGAGAATCCCTACACCAACCAAACCATAATCACCAAAGCGGTCTTTAAGACTCAGTACCAAAATAGATGAAGATTTTTGAATCTCTTGAATTTCGGGCAAAGAACGGCGAATTAAAGACAAGTTAAACTGATTGGTTTTCTGGGTCAGTTGTGCTACCCGTGGCAAATCTCTTTCCTCCGCCAAGCGAATTTCGGCAACCAATTCTAAGGATTCTAGATAATTCTCAAGGTTGCTTACGCTTTGCTGAAAGTCTCGACGCTGTTGCTCCTGAACCATCAATTGTGTTCGGATCGTATCTTCGGCAGTAAGACTACGGGCATCAAAACACCAGAGCTTTGATAGAGTTTCAGCATAATATGCCGGATCCTTTGGCATGGGAACAACGGTTACCTCTGGAGTATTAGTCTCCACCTCAAGACGCTCGACCGGTGAATCATCCATAAACACAAAAGAATCCAAGCCTAAGTTTAATTCTTTAGCTAGTTCCCGCAAATTAGCTGATTTCTTCTGCCAGTTAATTCGATGACCAGCAATATCCCCTCGGCGAAGTATCATTTCAGGATGGTGTTCAAACACATTCCAGACATCCGCGTCTTCATTTTTGCTCACCAGCACTAGCAAAACACCGCCTTTTTTCAAATCTAGAACCATTTCCTGAAAAAGACGAAAACTACGACCCGGATAGTCGTTGCTCAATGCTAAACCATCAATGCCATCTTCG
>NZ_JAAHHU010000399.1:0-3867 GCF_010672095.1 Moorena sp. SIO3I6
TCAAGTTTAGCTTTAGGTAAAGCAGTGGTATAGTGAATAAATTCTCCTGATTTTGGTAATTTCACGATCACCGCTAACCGGTCATCGAGAATAATCGGATAGACTAATGCTGCACTCGGATCGATTTGCTGCTCCCTCAATTCCACAATGTCAGAAAGGTTACACCCCAGAAAATTCTCAATTTGGGCTAGCTGGAGAGAGTCAATTGCTGCGGTAGCTTGCTTGAGCTTGTTTTGTGGGATCCGGTTATCTGCGATCGCTTTCTTTGCGATCGGTTGAGCGGTTTGATCGTCTTTCAAGAGTAAATCGACTAATTCTCGATAGACTTGCTCAACATTTTCCCGAAAGGAAAACTGCACATCTGAACTCAGAGCCAGTAAATCTTGGCGAAGAGAATCTAGGGTTTTGACCGTTGCTTGGTAAGCGGTGATTGCTTCTTCAGTTTTTCCCAGAGCTTGATAAATTCGTCCTAACTGCCATTGCCATTGATAGGCAATGTCATCGGCTTGAATTCCTTGAGCTATGGTCAGGGCTTTTTCGGTAAATTCTTGAGCTTGATACCATTGCTGAGTTTGTTCATATAGCTTACCAAGGGTACCAAGGGCATAGGATTCGGCTCGTTTATCGTCTAAAAGTTGAGCCTCTTGGAGAGCTTTGACTAATGTATGGGCAATTTCGTAAGGCTGAAGGATAAAGGATGACCGCTGAAGATTGTCTTGATGCTTGTTTGATTTTAGATCATAGGTGATCAGACTTTCGACAAAATTGATTTGAGCATAGATTGCGGTTCGACTAGCTGGTAATTTAGTAATCTCGCTGTTGAGTAATTCCTTGACTTGGTCATTAATTTTAGATTTTAATTCTTGGAGCTTTGTAGTTTTGTTTTGATCTTTGTCTTCATCCGTTAAGGTCTCTAACCAATTGTGGAAGTCAATGAGTAGACTTAATCGCTGTAGTTTCGGGTCAATATCTAAGCTGGTTGATGCTGATAATTTGCTTGACTCTTGAAGAGATTCTTGATAGTATTTTAGAGCATAATTAAACTGCTCATCAACTTTTTTTTGAACTTTTTCTTGTTGTTCTATCTGGTTATTTCTGGTGTATAATTGTTTATAGTGGTTGTACCAAGAACGTTCTGTATCTCCCAAACTCAGTAAGGTCTCTCGTTTTTCCAGAGGAGGTTGAGCTACTTTCAAACTTGCCTTAAGCACTTGCTGAGAGTGCTTCAAGTCCCCAAGGAGACGGAGAGTATTCCCAAGGCTACGTAAGCCAAGGATTTTAATCTGGGGATCAGGGGTTTGTTGAAAGGTTTGCAGCACCGTTTCAAACCTTTCTTGATTGGACAAATCGCAATTATTGTCCAGGTTTAAGGCTTGTAATAAGGTTTTACAGGTGCGACGGTGAAGTCCTAAGGCTTCCATCGCTTGAGCTTGATTAATTAGGGTACCTGTAATGCCAATGTCATCCTTTAATTGTTGATAAATCTCAGTAGCCAATTGCCAGGCTTCTAGAGCAGTGTCTGGTTGTCCTAAGGCTAATTCTAAACTACCTAGGGTGTTGAGAGCTTGGGCTTGGATTTGCTGGTAGTCTGGGCTATCCCTAAGATCTGATCCGGTCTCTAACAGCTTGAGGCTAAATGCGATCGCATCTTCTGCATCAAACCACTGTTGCAGTTTCTGGTAAGCCAAGGACAGATAACTCAACACCATGGCCTGATGTAGTCTATCCCCTTGGGATTCATAGGCTTGTGCCGCTTGTTCCCAAGTGCTTGCTGCTTGATTAAACTGACCTTTGGTGTAGAATGCTCTGCCTTGTTCCACTAAATCTGACGCTGACCAATCTTGAGGAATTGGCTTAACAGTTGTGGGATAGGATAAGACCGGGAGGATGCCAATGGGGAGAACTAAATTTAGGAGAAAAAAAATTAGGGTTTGTGTGCCAATTAGGGTCGCGCGAAGCATGAGGACGCTAAATCTAGGGTTTCTATTTTTAATTATCTCTCCAATGGACTATGGTGTTTCATAGTAATAGTCAGGTATATCTAAATTTTTGGCATTGCTGAGGGGCGGGATGACTATGAGTGTGGTGGGCATCTTGTCTGCCTGAGGCAGAATACAGGCAAGATGCCTGTTCCACCCCTGATGCCCCTGGAAATGAAACAGGCAAGATGCCTGTTCCACACTGCATCTGTGTTCTCGATTCCCGATTCCCGATTCCCGATTCCCGATTCCCGATTCCCAATTCCCTGCTCCCTGTTCCCTAGCGCAAATAACAAGACCCAGGTACCTGCCGAAATCCATCCGGTGTCACAGTAGTGGGATAAGCAGTCAGAAAGATATTGCCATCAGCATCAATCATCAAGCCTTGAGCTTCTATAATCCGTTTTGGCTTAGGGGTAGTGGGGGGTTTAACAGGGGGCTTCACGAGTGCAGTCCGGGAGCGATACCGTCCACGGGTAGTAGGGTGGCGTATATCTTCCCAAAGGGTATTGCTGCTGATTTCACCTGGGCGAGGAGGTAAGCCGCCACGTCCAGTATTGATAAACCTACTGCCAGTGCTATTACTCGGTTGACAGCGCTGGTCAAATTGAGGCTGGGCTGGGTCCGTGGGTAAGCTGTTTGGCTCTCGCTCCAGGAAGTCATTTTCGGTGTTGATATTGACCACACCGTCTGTAGTACCAGAGGCATCTATATCATTGGTGCGATTGCCTGGGATGGCTTTGCGCTCTTCAATATCACCAAAAATGCTGAAGGCATTGATAGTGATATTACCCCCTTGTCCCATGGGAGCATTAGCAATGATATCGCTACCATTAGAACTAGTTGGGGGGAACACAATCAGGAATGGATTATTATTAATCGTGATGTTACCTCCGGTAGCTTCACCGGAAGCCTGTGCGGAGATCAGACTTTCGTTTTTGAGCTGTATTAGGTCTGATACGTTTAGTGTGATATTCGCTCCTGATTCCCCAGGATTGGGAGTTTGAGCAGTTTCAGCTTCTAGTCTTCCGTTATTGAGCAACAGGGAATTAGCATTAATTATCAGATTACCTGCTACCCCGTTCTCACTTCTGACTGTTATTATCCCTTCATCTTCAACCTTGAGGGAATTACTATTGATTCTGATATCACCAGCTTGAGCTGTCTTACTGCTTACGTTTATTTCCCCTCTATCCTCAACCTTCAGGGAATTAGTATCGATGGTGATCGTACCAGCTTCACCACTGAAATTGCCTGAGCTGCTAGACACTAAACCACTGGCAATGTCACTATTAGTGGGACTAACTCCAGAAATAGTAATGTCATCAGCATTGACTGTAATCTTACCAGCATTTGCTGCACGATCAGGTAAGGATTCCGGAGATACACCAAGATTTCGTTGCCCCCGTAAGTAGTGACTAGTAATTCTTTCAGGGGATAAGGCTTCGTCATAGACTGCGACTTCATCAATCACACCATTAAATGCTTGGTCACCAATGTTCGGCCAAGCCCCGATCAAGACACGGGCGTTTTGATTTTCAAAAGCACCTTGGTTGTTACTGATCACTTCCCGACCATCGACAAAAATGGTGTTGGTGTTGGAGCTTTGGTCGTAACTAGCTACAATGTGATGCCAAGTATCTGCTTCAATGAAGTTCCTTGGTGTTCTCAAGTCCGAGTTACCCTCAAAGTCACCAAAACGGACAGCACCGTTACTGGTCACTCGGAAATATAGACTGTCACCGTTACCATCGTTTCGGTCATTGCTTGGATGTATCCCGACATAGGATTGATCCACAGATTTCTCAGAGTCGTTTTGCTTGACCCAGGCTTCTACAGTGAAGGATTGATTGCTGATATCTAATTCTGAACGTGGTGCAATAATACC